>NZ_LR736292.1:0-126264 GCF_902652675.1 Bartonella refiksaydamii | reverse complement strand
AAACATAACAAGCAGGGAGCACATTTATGTGGTTGGAAAAATGACCAGAAAAGAACAAAGATAAAGATCTTACGGAAAAAGAACAACAGCTGCTTCACGAGATGATTGAGACCTATCAAGGCTTAAAGATGATGTCACGCATCATGAAATGGTTAGCATTATGTTATCCTTGAAAAAGGTCAGCGTGAATTCCTGTACGGACAAGATGTAATTTGTCTTTTTCAATTCTATAAATCAGCAGCCAATCTGGTTCGATATGACTATCACGGCAACCAGCTCAAGAGCCTTTTAAGGGGTGGTCGCAATAATATTTCGGTAATGGTTTTTCTTCAATCAACAGGCTCAATAGTGTACGCAGTTTATTCATATTTTTACCGTGTTTTTCTACTTTGCGTACGTCACTCTTGAATTGTACTGAACGAATAAGCGTCAGCATATCAGATACCCAAGTTTTTAAATAGCGCGTCTGCGTTTTCGAATGTTTTACCTTTTCCCTCGTCTAGTTCTTTTATGGCTTTGCGTGTGGCGCTATTGGGTACTTTGACATCGAAAGGTAAGCAGCCTTCTTCAGCTACACGCAAAAATGTCATGCGGATGAGATCTGAAGCACTTAAACCCATACGCTCTAGGGTGATCATTGCTTGTTTTTTCATTTCAGTGGGGATACGGGCGCGAACGATAGAGTCAGCTTTCATGGTAAATTCTCCATTCATTAACCTTTATTGTAAGGTAGCTACATTGTAGCTCTAAGTTAACTTTTTATAACTAAAAACACTTTGGACCTCTGGTTTTGCTAAAAAATACCCCGAAAAGAACTCTTGATTCGCAATAATTGAGGAAAATCATAAAAAGATTTGTTAGAATCAGAAGAAATATTTCTTCTCTAATAGGACTTTTTATATGCTTACATCCTTTGGTAAAATTTTACGTAAACTTCGCATTGATCACTCCGAACGTCTCTTAGATATGGCTAAGAAATTAGACATATCTGTAGCATTTCTATTTTCTGTAGAAATTGGCAAAAGATCTGTTCCTGTAAGACTGGAGGAAAAGATCATAGAGCTCTATGGTTTAGATAAAGCTATGGCTTCTCTCTTAAAAAAAGCAGCCTATTCTTGTCGAAAAAGCATCATAATAAAGCCTTCTACTCCGTTACAACGCGAAACTATTGTTGCGTTTATGAGACTTTTAGATGGCTTACATCAAGAAGCGTTAGCAGACTTCAAAGAAACATTAGAAACATTGTGCGAAGCGTGCTTTATAGAGAAATGTTAGAAAATCCTATTCCCCAACTTTTATCTACGCATCCAGAATCTTAAAAAAGATATATAATATCAATAACTTAATAGATATATAAAGTTACATGGTGGGCGTGACAGGGATTGAACCTGTGACCCCTACGATGTCAACGTAGTGCTCTCCCGCTGAGCTACACGCCCATTTAATAACGTTGCATACATCACATAGAATGACAAACGTCAATGCCTAATTTAGTTTTCTATTTAATCCGTCACGAATAACTTAGAAACATAGCTCCTTTTAAGCAGCTATAAGTATCTTTTCAACTTCATTAACAAGTTCACGCAAGTGAAACGGTTTAGAAAGCACTTTTGCATCAGGAGGGGCATCGCTATTTGAATTGAGTGCAACTGCTGCGAAACCTGTAATAAACATCACGCGTAAATCAGGATCAATTTCAGTAGCGCGTCGTGCCAATTCGATACCGTCCATTTCCGGCATCACAATATCAGTAAGTAGAAGGGAAAACGGTTCTTCCTGTAAACGTTCATATGCGCTCGCACCGTTATCGAAATCGGCGACTTCGTAGCCTGCACGTTCTAAAGCTTTCGCTAGAAAGCGACGCATATCGTTATCATCTTCTGCGAGCAGGATTCGTTTCATGATTATATTCCAATAGCTCCATTCGTCAGAGTTTTTTGCCACATCAATTATACAATATAGAGTATTTATAAAAAAGATGATAAAATGCTCATAATTGGAATGAATAGTAAAATGGTTAATTTTTGCCTTCTTGTCAAGGATATAGCGTATTCGTTGTAAGTTAGTTAAATTCGAAATGTATGTGATATTGAAAGAGGAAAACAGTATCTGAATATTTTAAGCGCAATTTCTGTTTCTTTTTAATTTTTCCATTTTGGTAAGAGCTTCGTTGAAGAAGTTGTGGGAGTATCCATTTCAGAAACTGTTTATATTGAAGAAAACAAAAAAAACGTACGAAAAAGATGAGTTTTTATAACTGTTTGTTTTATGTATACTTTTATAAACATACCATTATATAATATAAAAAAATTAATAATAAACAAGCAATGTAGTAACTTATCCGCATTTTTATTATTTTTATATTGTTAATTATATTTTTTATTAGTAAATATCAATTTATAGATGAATTATCATAGAAAATAAATGCATCGAAGGCAGCCCAAAATTGTTTCTTGTAACTTTCTTCATGCATGACTGTATCAAGTTCAGCACCTGTAATGGTGATACTGTCTGTTAGTCGTGTGTGTTGGCATAACTGTCGCACCTCAATGTTATTCGCAATGTTGTTTTGATTGGCGAGAATAAACAGTGTTGGGATTTGCAAATGTCCATGAAATATATTTTTTTTCATAGAGGAAATTGCATTCAGTACTGATGCCATCCATCGAGATGTTGGGGACTTTGTTTGTTTGAGTTTTTTTCCACTTTTAGCTGGTACGAATCCCAAGCCTATATCAGAAAAAAATTGTGTTAATTTATGTTGGAAGCCATTTGTTTTATTGCCCAACGGTGCAAAAAGGGGAGAAACGCAGAGCATTTTCTTAAACTGGTGATTAAGAAGATCCAGTCCGCTAAGTGCTATCAATCCTCCCATGCCATAGGTTAGCATATAGTAAGGTGGTGGACAACTAGGATAAATGACATTTCTAAGAAATTCATTTAAGTCATTAATATCATTGTTAATATCGAAATAATGATATCGGCTCTGTTTTCTTATATTGAATGGTGAATTTTCTCGTCCAAACCAGTCAAATATTGCAGTATGAAAACCACGTTTAGAAATTTCATTTATTGATAAAAAATATTCTTCTAAAACATTTGTATGGTTTCCGAGAATAACAATTGTTCCCTTGGATTTTTCCATATCAGGATATGTTGTCATAACACGAACTCCGCGATCCATGGCTATTTTAAGATAGCTATTACGGATATTGGGAGAAACAGAATCGCAATTTGTGTGATAAAGAAATGTTTCCAATTGATAACCTTTGCAGTGTATTTTGCAACTTAGTGAAGTGAGATAACGAGGGGACTTAATATATAATGATAAAGAAGAATTAAGAAACAGTTATGTTGTTTTGTATGTTTTTACAAATTCGAGCGTAAAAGAGTTGAAATAGGATAGAATAGTTACCAGATAAATGATGCGGTCGCTACTCTGGGCCGCTGGTTCACGGACAGTTTGCCATTCGGAAACTTAGTGAGTCAATTAATTGTAGTCGCTCTAAAGGAGGGCAATACTATGCGTCAAGTAGATTTTTCACCATTTTATCGTTCAACAGTAGGTTTTGATCATCTTTTTAACTGGTTTGATTCTAGGACTCAACTTGAGGATGTTTCTTCTTATCCGCCTTATAACATTGAGCGTTTAACTGAAGATTCTTATAGAATTTCTATGGCTGTTGCTGGTTTTTCTCAAGATGAAATCGATATCGAAACGCATTGCAATCAGCTGATCGTTAAGGGTCAAAGAAGTCCTGAAAATGATGATGAAGAACGAGAATTCCTTTATCGAGGTATTGCGTCACGTGCTTTTGAGCGGCGTTTCCATTTAGCTGATCATGTTAAAGTTATTGGAGCAGAGCTCGGTGATGGACTTCTTCATATTCAGCTTAAAAGAGAAACGCCAGCTGAATTAAAACCAAAGAAGATAGCTGTGCAGACATCAATATCTGCCATGAAAAATGATAATAATCATACTATGAGTAAAGCAAATTTAGAAGTTGAAAAAACTGAATGATTATTAATTCCTTCTATCTTATTATTGAGATAGAGAAATAACGCGAGACCTCTGTCTCGCGTTTTATATATTTTCTATCAAAAAAAGAGCTATTTGAATAAAACTACCTATTCCTAGTTTATAGTAATTTTTCTACCATATATCGCTGTACATTGAGGAAATGAAACAGATTTTTAAAGCTTCATACCTGCTAAAAGACAATCGTTTCATTCACTGTAGTTTGACAGTAGGTTTTATACTAAGTAGGAAAAGGTGAGATTAGGTAGGAATACGTAGTAATTTATTGTTTTTATGACTATTTTTTATCATTAATGCGCGTTTTTTCAAAATTGGTTTTGACACCTAAAATTACAAAAAAGAGTGAAAAGTAGCAAAAATCAAAATTTGGCAGCAAAAATGATAGAAGGCTTTGAAAGGTCTTTGAAAAAGCTTTGAAGATTTTTAAAAAGTCTGTGAAAGCTTAGAAAATTGAACTCTACACTTTAGATCAAGAGGCGGCAGAACTTTCGAGAAAAGAATCAGATGTCTCTCGCACAAATTTTACAATCAAATCTTCTCGTCCGTTAAGTCGTGAAACTGTGGACATGTTTGTTAGACGTTTAAATGTTTTTTCACAAGAGGATTTAGAAGCATTCAAAAAAATATTAGAGAAATTAGCGAAGAGCAAAGAAAATGCTACTGTTGTAAAGAAATGTTAAAAAATCCTATTTTCTTACTTTTATTTAGGCATCTCTCACTTAAAAAAACACGTGAAACATCAATAAGTTAATACGGATATAAAGTTATATGGTGGGCGATGAGAGACTCGAACTCCCGACATCCTCGGTGTAAACGAGGCGCTCTACCAGCTGAGCTAATCGCCCAATGCAATGACCAGCAATTGAATAGACACTCCTTAAGGAAAAATTTTTACAAACGCAAGAATAAAGATAGCGTTTGATGATTTTTTTAAAAAAATGCATAAGTCTTCTTGACATAAACGAATGAACACCTTACACGACCGCTTATACCAATAATGAATTGGTTCAAAAGAAGTGCGCGGGTGTAGCTCAGTTGGTTAGAGTGCTGGCCTGTCACGCCGGAGGTCGCGGGTTCGAGCCCCGTCACTCGCGCCATTTCGTAACTCCTTCATGAGATTTCTGTCTTGAACAAAAATATCAATTATATAGCTGTTAGAGTGCTAGCTTTTAAAATGTTTTTTCGAATTTAGATTCTTTCGTTTTTTATAGGAATAGGACTTGCGTCTTTGTTCTCTCTGCGTTACCTATGCGGGTAGGAAAAGCATCGCTCGGAATGCGCTCCAAGCAGTGTGAGCGGGATTGACAGTGCAGTTATTATAATTACTTATTTAATTTAACGATGTGGAGTAATTGCGTTAATTCGGATCATTTCATTAAGGTGGAAGAGGATTATGACTCATTTATTGGGCTCTTATTTACCAGTTTTAATCTTTATCATTGTTTCGGCAGTTATTGCGGGAGTTCTTTTAATTATGCCCTATATCGTGGCTTATCGCTCTCCTGATCCTGAAAAATTATCAGCTTATGAATGTGGATTTAATTCGTTTGATGATGCGCGCATGAAGTTTGATATTCGTTTTTATTTAGTATCGATTTTGTTTATTATTTTTGATCTTGAGGTTGCTTTTCTTTTTCCTTGGGCTGTTTCATTTGAATCAATAGGTATGTTCGGCTTTTGGTCGATGATTGTGTTTCTAGCGCTTTTGACAATTGGATTTATATACGAATGGAAAAAAGGAGCTCTTGAATGGGATTAATATCTAACAATTCAACGATTACCGCTCCAAAACCAAAAGGGGTTATCAATCCAAATACGGGCGAGTTGATAGGTTCTGACGATGAGTTCTTCCGTGATATTAATGCTCAATTATCGGATAAGGGCTTTTTAGTTACTTCGGCAGATGCTTTGATTACTTGGGCGCGTACTGGTTCTTTAATGTGGATGAGTTTTGGTTTGGCTTGTTGTGCTATTGAAATGATGCAGTGTTCAATGCCTCATTACGATAATGAGCGTTTTGGATATGCGCCACGCGCGTCACCCCGCCAATCAGATGTAATGGTGGTAGCGGGTACTTTAACAAATAAAATGGCACCTGCTTTAAGGAAAGTGTATGATCAAATGCCAGAGCCGCGTTATGTGATTTCTATGGGATCGTGTGCCAATGGTGGGGGGTATTATCATTACTCTTATTCAGTTGTACGTGGATGTGATCGTATTGTACCTGTGGATATTTATGTTCCAGGGTGTCCGCCTACGGCGGAAGCATTGCTATATGGTATATTATTGTTGCAGAAAAAAATCCGTCGTACTGGTTCTATAGAGCGATAGGGGTCTTTATTCATGGTGAATGAATCATTAGTTGAACTTGCTACCTATTTGAAAAAAAAGTTAGGGGATAAACTTGAAGAAACGATTTTTGCATTTGGTGAATTAACTCTTATATCGCGTCTTAATGCGATTACGGATGTTTTAATGTTTGTTCGTGATGATTCTCGCTGTCAATTTATTAATATTACAGACATTAGCGGTGTTGATTATCCTTCTCGTGATAAACGTTTTGACGTTTCTTACCAATTATTATCTCCTCGCGAGAATTTGCGTTTGCGTGTAAAGGTCCGTACAGATGAAAATACCCCCGTTGCTTCTGTATGCTCGATTTATCCCGGAGCCGAGTGGTATGAGCGTGAGGCGTATGATATGTACGGAATTTTATTTTCAGGTCATCCTGATTTAAGACGGATTTTAACTGACTATGGATTTGAAGGACATCCTTTGCGTAAAGATTTTCCAGTGACAGGATTTGTTGAATGTCGCTATGATAATGAAGCAAAGAGGGTGATTTATGAACCTGTGGTTTTGCGTCAAGAGATGCGCAGTTTTGATTTTCTTTCTCCTTGGGAAGGAGGGGAATATGTATTGCCGTGTGATGAAAAAGTGGGTGTCAAGAAATGATATTTGGAGCTCATAGGGTTCTATAATAAAAGTAATAGAATTGTAAAATAATTAAGTATTTTAGTATGATAAAGTTTTTTATTAACATTTGATATGGAGTAAAAAACTTAAGGGGATGATTGTGGCTGAGGTCAATGTTCGGAACTTTAATATCAATTTTGGACCGCAGCATCCTGCTGCGCATGGGGTTTTGCGTATGGTTCTGGAATTGGACGGTGAAGTTGTTGAGCGTGTAGATCCACATATTGGATTATTGCATCGCGGTACCGAAAAATTAATGGAAACAAAAACTTATCTTCAAGCTGGTCCTTATCTAGATCGTTTGGATTATGTTGCTCCTATGAATCAGGAGCATGCTTTTGTGCTTGCTATTGAAAAATTATTGGGTGTTGAGGTGCCCAAGCGAGGACAGTTAATACGTGTTTTGTTTTCTGAAATTGGGCGCATACTTAATCATTTACTTAATGTAACAACACAGGCAATGGATGTTGGTGCTTTGACTCCACCACTTTGGGGGTTCGAGCAACGTGAAAAATTGATGATTTTTTATGAGCGCGCATGTGGTGCACGCCTTCATGCAAATTATTTTCGCCCTGGTGGTGTGCATCAAGACTTACCAGAATCTTTAATTGAGGATATTGGTAATTTTATTGATCCGTTTCTTATTGCTCTTGGTAAACTGGATGCGCTTGTGACGCCAAATCGAATTTTTAAGCAGCGTAACGTGGATATTGGCATAGTGAGTATTGATGAAGCTTGGGCACGTGGTTTTTCTGGAGTTATGATTCGCGGAGCTGGTGTGCCATGGGATTTGCGTAAAAGCCAACCTTATGAATGTTATGATGAAATGGATTTTGATATTCCTGTAGGTAAGAACAGTGACTGTTATGATCGTTATCTGATTCGTATGGAAGAAATGCGCCAATCAGCAAAAATTATGCGCCAATGTGTGGATCGTTTGCTTGGTGCTGAAAAAAGTGGACCAGTCTCGAGTTTGAATCGTAAAATTGTGCCCCCAAAGCGGTGTGAAATGAAAAGTTCGATGGAAGCACTTATTCATCATTTCAAGCTTTATACGGAGGGTTTTCATACTCCTCCTGGTGAAGTATACGTCGCTGTGGAAGCTCCGAAGGGTGAGTTTGGAGTTTATCTTATTTCTGACGGGACTAATAAGCCTTATCGTGTTAAGTTGCGTGCTCCTGGTTTTGCTCATCTTCAAGCCATGGATTTTTTGACTCGAGGTCATATGTTAGCGGATGCTACAGCTATTTTGGGGTCAATAGATATTGTTTTTGGGGAGGTTGATCGCTAATGTCTGTGCGCCGTCTTGCAGATGATATTTACCAACCTGCAGAGTTTTCTTTCACAAAAGAAAATCAGATATGGGTAAAAAATACCATAGAAAAATATCCTGTAGGACGTGAGCAATCCGCTGTAATTCCATTATTAATGCGTGCTCAAGAGCAAGACGGTTGGGTAACACGTGCTGCGATTGAGCATATTGCTCAAATTCTTTCCATGGCTTATATTCGTGTTTTGGAAGTTGCGACTTTTTATACTCAGTTTCAGCTTCAACCAGTTGGAACAAGGGCGCATATTCAAGTTTGTGGTACAACTCCTTGTATGTTACGTGGTTCTAGTGAATTGATTAAAGTTTGCCAGAAAAAAATTCATCATGAACCTTTTGTTACCAATAAAGATGGAACATTATCGTGGGAAGAAGTAGAATGCCTTGGCGCTTGTGTAAATGCTCCTATGGTTATGATTTTTAAAGATACTTATGAAGATCTTACAGCTGAACGTCTTGAAGAAATTATTGATGCATTTGAAGCAGGTAAAGGTTCTGAGATAACAGTTGGTCCGCAAAGTAGTCGTAAATCATCGGAGCCAATTAGCGGTTTAACTTCTTTAATTGATGCGGATGCAGAAAAAAAGAAATTACACAAATTATTCAGAGAATAAAGAATGATAAGAAAATGGGAGTATAATAGGTATTTTTTCTTGAGAAGTTGTCTATTATTCAATCTATTGAAGCAACATCTGGCTAAAAATGAAAAGCTTTGAACAGTTGTTTAAGAATTGCGTTTGAGGAAATGCTAAAATGTTATGGGCTATAGGAAAGAAGATGGGGTATGCTGGCGGATAAAGATCGCATTTTCACCAATATTTATGGTTTGAAAGATAAATCATTGAAAGCTGCAATGTCACGTGGGCATTGGGATGGTACTAAGGCAATTATTGAAAAAGGCCGTGATTGGATCATTAATGAAATGAAGGCATCAGGTTTGCGTGGTCGTGGTGGTGCTGGTTTTCCTACTGGAATGAAGTGGTCTTTTATGCCTAAAGAGAGTGATGGTCGTCCCCATTATTTGGTTGTGAATGCTGATGAATCGGAACCTGGAACATGTAAAGACCGTGATATTTTACGGCATGAACCTCATACTTTAATTGAAGGATGTGCACTTGCTACTTTTGCGATGGGGGCAAATGTTGCTTTTATTTATATTCGTGGTGAATATATTCGTGAACGTGAAGCACTTCAAGCTGCTGTTGATGCGTGTTATGATGCAGGCTTACTCGGTAAAAAAACAAAATATGGGCATGCATGCGATATTATTATTCATCATGGTGCGGGTGCTTATATTTGTGGCGAAGAAACGGCTCTTCTCGAAAGTCTTGAAGGGAAAAAGGGACAACCTCGGCTTAAGCCGCCATTCCCCGCAAATATGGGAATTTATGGCTGTCCAACAACAGTAAATAATGTAGAATCCATAGCTGTTGTTCCAACAATTTTGCGCCGGGGTGCTTCGTGGTTTTCCTCAATTGGGCGTGCAAATAATGTTGGAACGAAATTGTTTATGGTTTCTGGGCATGTTAATGCACCTTGTACATTTGAAGAAGCCCTTGGTGTGTCTTTCCGCGAATTAATTGAAAAACATACAGGCGGTATTTGTGGTGGATGGAATAATCTTTTAGCAGTTATTCCAGGAGGTGCTTCTTGTCCAGTCGTTCGTGGTGAGGATATGATCGATGCGATCATGGATTTCGATGGGATGCGAGATGTTGGATCTTCTTTTGGTACAGGTGGTGTGATTGTTATGGATAAATCGACTGATATTATCAAGGCAATTTGGCGTATAGCCGCTTTTTTCAAGCATGAAAGCTGTGGGCAGTGTACACCATGTCGTGAAGGTACGGGTTGGATGATGCGTCTTTTGGGGCGTATGGTTGAAGGAAAAGCGCAAAAACGCGAGATTGATCTTTTGTTTGAAGTATCTCAACAAGTTGAAGGACACACTATTTGCGCACTCGGTGATGCAGCCGCATGGCCTATACAGGGATTGATACGTAATTTTCGTTCAGAAATCGAGCGTAGAATTGATGATTATACGCGAAATATAGTTCAAAGAAAAAATATTGCTTTGGAAGCGATTGGGTAGAAAATTTTGTTTTTAAAGTAACAGAATGCAAGTTATGAGTGGATTATCTGCAGGCTGGATAAGTGATGATAAATATCAAAGTTGATGGTAAAGAGATTGAGGTTCCTGATTATTATACGTTGCTTCAGGCAGCTGAGGCAGCTGGTGCGGAAGTACCCCGTTTTTGTTTTCATGAATCTTTATCAATTGCTGGGAATTGTCGCATGTGCTTAGTTGAAGTCAAAGGCGGTCCTCAAAAACCTCAAGCTTCTTGTGCCATGGGAGTTCGTGATTTACGCTTAGGCCCTAATGGTGAAGTACCGGAAATTTTTACCAACACGGAGATGGTTAAAAAAGCGCGTGAAGGTGTTATGGAGTTTCTTCTCATCAATCATCCTTTGGATTGTCCTGTATGTGATCAAGGGGGAGAATGCGATCTTCAGGATCAAGCAATGCTCTATGGGCGCGATTGTTCTCGTTATACAGAAAATAAGCGTGCGGTAGAAGATAAGTATATTGGACCACTTGTGAAAACTGTTATGACACGGTGTATTCATTGTACACGTTGTGTGCGTTTTACGACGGAAGTGGCGGGGATTTCTGAGCTTGGTTTGATAGGTCGTGGTGAAGATGCTGAAATTACGACATATCTTGAAAAAGCAATGACATCTGAGTTACAAGGAAATGTTATTGATCTTTGTCCAGTGGGAGCTTTAACTTCAAAACCCTATGCATTTCATGCACGTCCATGGGAATTAGTAAAGACAGAATCAATTGATGTGATGGATGCGATTGGTAGTGCTATCCGCATTGATAGCCGCGGTCGTGAAGTGATGCGGATTATGCCGCGTACGAATGAGGATATAAATGAGGAATGGATTTCTGATAAGACGCGTTTTATTTGGGATGGATTACGCACTCAGCGCCTTGATAAGCCATATGTGCGCAAAGATGGAAAGTTTCAACCTGTAAGTTGGACAGAGGCTTTTGCAACGATTAAAATGGTGATTTCTAAAACCTTGCCAGAAAAAATTGGGGCAATTGCAGGAGATCTTGCATCTGTAGAAGAAATGTATGCACTTAAAAGATTGCTGCTTTCATTAGGGTCAAAGGTTTTTGATTGTCGTCAAAGAGGAATGGCTTTATCCTCTGAATTAGGGCGCTCGAGTTATATTTTTAATCCAACAATTGTAGGTATTGAGCAAGCTGATGCATTGCTTATCGTGGGATCTAATCCGCGTCATGAAGCCGCTGTTTTAAATGCACGTATTTTCAAGCGCCAAAGAATGGGACAATTTCCCATTGCATTAATTGGAGAAAGAGTCGATTTACGTTATCCATATTTTTATCTTGGAGATGGTACTGATGCATTGAGTGCTCTTATTCGTGGTGAAGATGCATTTTTAAATGTATTAAAAGAAGCAAAAAAGCCACTTATTCTTATTGGAGAGGGAGCTCTTTTAGGTAAAGAAGGTTTGTCTGTTTTAAAAAACCTTGCAAAATTAGCTGATAGCGTTGGAGCTCTTAACGAAGAATGGAATGGGTTTGGTGTTCTTCACAATGCAGCATCGGCTGTTGGGGGGTTGGACATTGGTTTTATTTCTGAATTTGGGGTTGCAAATATTATTAAAACCTGTGAAGTTTTATTTTTGCTTGGTGCGGATGAAATAGAATTAGCCAATACAAAAGCTTTTACAATCTATATTGGGAGTCATGGTGATAATGGTGCGCATGCTGCTGATGTTATTTTGCCAGCATCAGCTTACACTGAAAAATCAGGACTTTTTGTAAATACAGAAGGACGTGTCCAAATGACAAATCGGGCGGGTTTTGCTCCAGGTGAAGCAAAGGAAGATTGGGCTATTTTACGTGCTTTATCAGATGTTTTAGGACGAAAACTTCCTTTTGATTCGCTTTCTCAATTAAGACAGAGTTTGTTTAATGATTATCCACATCTTTGTTCCATTGATGATATAGAGCCTTCTGGTATAAGTAATCTTAAAGCGCTTGGTTCACAAATGATTGCACTGGAGAGACAAGCATTTACTTCTATGGTTAAAGACTTTTATTTGACAAATCCGATAGCACGTGCTTCTGCAGTTATGGCTGAATGTTCATCTTTTGCAAAGAATCGTACTGTGTAAGCCGTAGAGTAAGGGCAAGGGAAAAGGAATAGTGATGTATGGTTTCTTTATGACTTGGTTATTGCCATTGCTCATTATAGTTGGAAAAACACTCCTCCTTTTGGTTGTTCTTTTGGTCTTAGTTGCGTATCTTCTTTATGCAGACAGGAAAATTTGGGCGGCTGTACAATTGCGGCGTGGTCCTAATGTTGTTGGCCCATGGGGGTTATTACAGTCTTTTGCGGATTTAATTAAATTTGTTGTTAAGGAGCCTATTATACCTGCTGGTGCTAATAAGGGTGTTTTTCTTTTGGCACCTTTTATTTCTGCTACGCTTGCTTTATCAACTTGGGCTGTTATTCCAGTCAATGAAGGCTGGGCAGTTGCAAAAATTAATGTTGGTTTGCTTTATATTTTAGCTATTTCGTCTCTTGAAGTTTATGGTGTTATTATGGGAGGATGGGCATCAAATTCAAAATATCCTTTCTTAGGAGCTCTTCGTTCAGCTGCACAGATGGTTTCTTATGAGGTTTCCATAGGATTTGTACTTGTGACTGTCATTTTGATAAGTGGTTCATTGGATCTCACAACTATTGTTCATAAACAAAGTCATGGGTTTGGTACATCTCTTGGTCTTCCTTTTAGCAGTTTTCTTGATTGGAATTGGCTCGTTCTTTTTCCAATGTTTATTATATTTTTTATTTCTGCACTTGCAGAAACAAACCGTCCTCCTTTTGATTTAGTGGAAGCAGAGTCTGAACTTGTTGCTGGTCATATGGTGGAGTATTCTTCAACGCCTTATATGCTCTTTTTTCTTGGAGAATATGTTGCTATTGTTTTAATGTGTGCATTAACAACTATATTATTTTTAGGGGGGTGGTTGCCTCTTTTAGATGTTTGGTGGCTTAATTGGGTTCCTGGTGTCATTTGGTTTGTTCTAAAAGTTTGCTTTGTATTTTTTTGGTTTGCTATGGTTAAAGCATTTGTTCCACGTTATCGCTATGATCAGCTCATGCGCCTCGGTTGGAAGGTATTTCTTCCCCTTTCATTGGCGATGGTTGTGATAACCGCTAGTTTTTTAAAATATATTGGTTTCGCTTAAGAGGAGGTTTTCCTGTGTCAGGTCTTATTCAAGCAGCAAAATCACTCCTTCTTTTGGAATTTGTGAGTGCTTTTTTATTAGCAATGCGTCAGTTTTTCTCACCAAAGCCTACGATCAATTATCCTTATGAGAAGGGCTTTGTTTCTCAGCGTTTCCGAGGAGAACATGCGCTACGTCGTTACCCAAATGGTGAAGAGCGTTGTATTGCTTGTAAATTATGTGAAGCGATTTGCCCTGCGCAAGCTATTACAATTGAAGCAGGACCGAGGCGCAATGATGGTACACGTAGAACTGTTCGTTATGATATAGATATGGTTAAGTGTATTTATTGTGGTTTTTGTCAAGAAGCTTGTCCAGTTGAAGCTATTGTGGAAGGTCCTAATTTTGAGTTTGCAACAGAAACGCGTGAAGAACTTTATTATGATAAAGAAAAGCTTTTAATGAATGGAGATCGCTGGGAGCGAGAAATTGCTCGAAATATATTGGTGGATGCACCTTATCGTTAAGTGTATCATTGAGTGAGGTGTCGGATAATTTTTCCGATAAATTGTAATCTGGTATGAAATTTTATACCTATTGTTTAATTAATTGAGGAGAAGCCTATGCTAACGGATCTAGCGGCGGCATTTTTCTGTTCATTTGCTTTTATTATGCTTGCAAGTGCAGTTATTGTTATTACAGCACGCAATCCTGTGCATTCAGTTTTGTTTTTAATATTAGCATTTTTTAATGCTGCAGCTTTGTTTTTGCTTGCAGGAGCAGAGTTTTTGGGGCTTATTCTGCTTGTTGTTTATGTTGGTGCTGTAGCAGTTTTGTTTTTATTTGTGGTTATGATGCTTGATGTTGATTTTGTTGAATTAAAAACTGGTGCACTTCGGTATGCTCCTATTGGAGCTCTTGTTGGTGGTATTGTTGCTGTAGAATTGATTGTTGTTTTTGTGAGCAACCGTTTTTCTCCAGCCCTTAGAACACACATTACGCAACCCATGCCGGATTTACTGCAACGAACGAATACACAGGCGTTAGGGGACGTCCTTTATACGGATTATGTTTTCTATTTTCAGATTGCTGGGATAATTTTGTTGACTGCAATGATTGGTGCGATTGTTTTAACACTCCGTCATAAATCAGGTGTTAAGCGACAATCTATTGCGCTGCAGGTTTCTCGGACAGTAGAAAATGCAATTGAAATCAAGCAAGTTGAATCAGGCAAGGGTGTTTAAGGGGGAGGCTATGCACATTGATATTACACATTATCTCATTGTTTCTGTTTTGATGTTTACAATCGGTATTGCTGGAATTTTTCTCAACAGAAAGAATGTGATTATTATCTTGATGTCCATTGAGCTTATATTGCTTTCAGTTAATCTCAATTTTGTTGCGTTTTCAGCATTTCTTCATGATCTTGTTGGTCAAGTATTCGCTTTATTTGTTTTAACGGTAGCTGCTGCCGAAGCCGCAATTGGTTTAGCAATTCTTGTCGTTTTTTTCCGCAATCGTGGTTCTATCGCAGTTGAAGATGTTAATGTGATGAAAGGCTAACCAGTGATGTATTATACGATTGTCTTTCTTCCACTTTTGGGCTTTTTAATTGCTTCTATAGGTGGGAATGCTATAGGGGATCGTGCTAATGAATTGATAACATGTAGTTTTATGGTGGTAGTTGCCATATTTTCGTGGGTAGCATTTATTGATATTGCCCTTGGTCATGCTCCAGTTGTTGATATATTAGTGTTACATTGGCTCACTGTTGGTGGTTTAACTTTTGATTGGTCTTTACATATTGATACATTAACAGCTGTTATGCTTATTGTTGTAAATAGTGTTTCGGCATTAGTGCATATTTATTCAATTGGTTATATGCATCATGATTCTTCAAGGTCTCGTTTTTTTTCTTATCTTTCTTTATTTACATTTATGATGCTTATGCTGGTGACAGCCAATAATTTGATTCAGATGTTTTTTGGATGGGAAGGTGTCGGGCTCGCTTCTTATTTGCTCATTGGCTTTTGGTTTCAGCGAGATTCTGCTAATAAGGCTGCAATGAAAGCTTTTGTGGTTAATCGTGTTGGAGATTTTGGTTTTCTCTTAGGAATTTTTAGTATTTTTGTTTTATTCCAATCGGTTGATTTTGCTTCTATTTTTGCAAAAGCAGCAGATAATAGCTTCGTACAAAATATGACATTTTTAGGTTGGAAGTTTAATGGACAGACGGCAATTACTGTTACATGTCTTTTATTGTTTATTGGTGCAATGGGAAAATCGGCACAATTTCTTTTACATACATGGCTCCCTGATGCAATGGAGGGACCAACACCTGTATCGGCACTGATTCATGCCGCAACAATGGTGACAGCTGGTGTTTTTATGGTTGCACGTATGTCCCCAATTTTTGAACTTTCTTCAACTGCTTTGACAGTAATTGTTATTGTTGGAGCAACGACTGCGTTTTTTGCAGCCACTGTGGGGTTAGTGCAGAATGATATTAAGCGTGTTATCGCTTATTCTACATGTTCACAGCTTGGTTATATGTTTGTTGCATTAGGTGTTGGAGCTTATGGAGCAGCTGTTTTTCACCTTTTTACGCATGCTTTTTTTAAAGCTTTATTATTTCTTGGTGCTGGCTCTGTAATTCATGCAGTCTCTGATGAACAAGATATGCGAAAAATGGGCGGGTTACGCAAGCATATAAGGGTAACTTATTGGATGATGATGATAGGAACCATTGCATTGACAGGTGTTGGGATTCCAGGAACACTTTTCGGAACTGCTGGTTTTTTCTCTAAGGATGCGATTATAGAATCCGCTTTTGCATCACATAATATTGCTTCAGGATATGCTTTTTATCTTCTTGTTTTTGCTGCTCTATTAACAAGTTTTTACTCATGGCGGCTTATATTTATGACATTTCATGGTAAACCACGAGCCACTGTTGACGTTATGCATCATGTTCATGAATCGCCTTCAGTTATGTTGATTCCACTCTTTATTTTATCTGTTGGCGCAATATTTGCTGGTGCTGTTTTTCAACCTTACTTTTTTGGTGATTTTTATGATGCTTTTTGGAAGGGAGCGTTATTTACAAGCAGCCACAATCACATTCTTCATGATGCCCACCATGTATTTAATTGGGTAAAATGGTCGCCATTTATAGCAATGGTTCTTGGATTTATGTTAGCGTATTTATTCTATATTTCTTTTCCTTCTTTTCCTAAAAAGTTGGCTGAAATTATGCCAAGAGTGTATCATTTTCTTTACCAAAAATGGTATTTTGATCAATTATATCACTTTTTGTTTGTTCGTTCTACTTTCAGAATTAGTTTCTTTTTTTGGAAGGTGGGAGATGGTAAAATTATTGATGGTCTGGGTCCGAATGGTATTGCAGCGCGTGTTGTTGATATTACAAATAGAGTTGTTCGAATGCAGACAGGCTATCTTTATCACTATGCATTTGCAATGCTTATAGGCGTTGCATTGCTGATCACATGGATGATGATCGGGGGCGTAAACTGATGATCGATTGGCCTATTCTTTCTACGGTTACATTTTTACCACTTGTTGGCGTGCTTCTGATTTTATTTATTAAAGACGACAGCGAAGCAGCACGGCATAATATACGCAATGTAGCATTTTTTACGACTGTGTTTGTTTTTATTATTTCCTTAATTATTTGGGCAGGGTTTGATAATACAAATCCTAATTTCCAAATGATTGAGAAATTCAATTGGTTAGGCAGTGGTATTCACTATCATATGGGCATTGATGGTATTTCGGTTCTTTTTGTAGTTCTTTCAGCTTTTCTTTTGCCTTTCTGTGTTCTAGCAAGTTGGGAAAATATTAAAGATAGATTAAAAGCTTATATGATTGCGTTTCTTCTTCTTGAAGTCGCTATTATTGGAGTCTTTTGTGCTCTTGATGCAATGCTGTTTTATGTTTTTTTTGAAGGCAGCCTTATTCCAATGTTTATTATTATAGGTGTTTGGGGTGGGGAACGTCGTGTTTATGCAAGTATAAAGTTTTTCCTATACACTTTACTTGGTTCAGTTCTTATGCTGGTTGCTCTTATGACTATGTACTGGGAAGTTGGAACACTTGATATACCGACTCTACTAAATTATCAATTTCCCGCGCATATGCAAATGTGGTTATGGCTTGCTTTTTTTGCTTCTTTTGCGGTTAAAATGCCGATGTGGCCGGTTCATACATGGCTTCCTGATGCTCACGTGGAAGCACCGACAGCTGGTTCAGTTATTTTAGCCGGTGTCTTACTCAAATTAGGCGGTTATGGTTTTCTTCGTTTTTCTTTACCAATGTTTCCTATTGCCTCAGCTGATTTTGCACCTTTGGTTTTCACATTATCGCTTATCGCTATTATCTATACGTCACTGATTGCACTTGTACAAAATGATATAAAAAAACTTATTGCGTATTCTTCAATAGCGCATATGGGATACGTGACAATGGGTATTTTTGCTGCAAATGAACAAGGTATCCAAGGTGCTATTTACCAGATGTTATCTCATGGAATTGTTTCCGCAGCTTTATTTCTTTGTGTTGGAGTTATTTACGATCGTCTACATACACGTGAAATTTCGGCTTTTGGCGGTTTAGTAAATAACATGCCCAAATATGCTGTTGTTTTCTTGATCTTTACTATGGCCAATGTAGGTTTACCTGGAAGTTCAGGATTTTTGGGTGAGTTTTTAACCTTAATAGGCGTTTTTCAAGTGAATAAATTGGTTGCTGTCTTTGCTACAACTGGCGTTATTTTATCGGCTGCTTATGCGCTTTATCTTTACCGGCGTGTAGTTTTTGGTTCCTTGGATAAAGAAAATTTAAAAGTACTTGTTGATCTTTCTTCAAGAGAAAAATTCATCCTGTATCCGATGGTTATTCTTACAATATTTTTTGGTATCTATCCAATGCCTATTCTCAAAGCGACGGCGTTTTCTGTAGAAGCCCTCATCAATAAACTGCATTAGATAAGGGAAGAATGCTCATGCAAACTGAAATAATAGCCCAATTAGTATTAATTCTTCCAGAGATTTTAATAGCATTGGGAGGGGTAGTATTGCTTTTGATTGGTGTTTATTCCAATACACGTTCTTCTTTAACGGTGATTGGTTTGGCCATTGCTCTTCTTGTTGCCGCTATTGTTATTATCGTTGTTTTTCCGAAAAGTGGTTTATTTCAAACCAATGCGCTCATTATAGACTCTTTCGGCCGTTATATGAAAATTTTAACGCTTATTGGTGCACTCTTTGCTCTTATTATGTCTGTTGGTTTTACTTGTGCGCAAAAGCTTGATATATTTGAATTTCCAGTGCTCGTTCTTTTAGCAACACTTGGCATGATGCTGATGATTTCAGCTGGTAATATGTTATCGCTTTATATGGGATTAGAACTACAATCTTTAGCTTTGTACGTTTTAGCCGCAATCAACCGTGATAATATCAAATCTTCTGAAGCAGGTATAAAGTATTTTGTTTTAGGGGCGTTGTCTTCAGGATTACTGCTTTATGGCATTTCTTTGCTTTATGGTTTCACCGGTCAAATTGGTTTTCGCGAAATTTCTCTCGCTTTAAAAGGTGAAAATTTACAATTGGGGGTTATTTTTGGAATTGTTTTTATTTTAGCAGGTTTGGCTTTCAAAATTTCTGCAGTTCCGTTTCATATGTGGACTCCGGATGTTTACGAAGGGGCGCCTACACCTATTACAGCATTTTTTGCTGGTGCGCCTAAAGTTGCTGCGATGGCCTTAATCATTCGTGTTATTGTTACGGCTTTTATTCCACTAAGTAGTACTGATGGTTCTATGCCGGCATGGCAGCAGATTTTGGTGTTCATGGCTATTGCGTCGATGATACTTGGCGCATTCGCGGCAATTGGCCAGAGCAATATTAAGCGTTTAATGGCTTATTCATCAATCAGTCATATGGGATATGCACTTGTTGGTTTAGCTGCTGGAGATGTTCTTGGGATAAAAAGTGTTATTATTTATATGACTATTTATCTTGGTATGACGCTTGGTTCATTTGCTTTTATTCTTGGAATGCGGTCTAATGGTGGGAATGTTGAAAATATTTATGATCTTTCAGGGTTGATAAAGACTAATCCGTTTATGGCTGTTGTGATGACAATACAACTTTTTTCTTTAGCAAGTATTCCGCCCATGGCTGGTTTTTTGGGGAAATGGTATACATTTTCGGCTGCCGTTCATGCTGGACTCACTCCACTTGCTATCGTTGGGATGATAGCGTCTGTTGTCGGGGCTTTTTACTATTTGCGAATCATTAAAATTATGTGGTTTGATGACGCAAAAGCGCATTTTGCTGTTTTATCGAAAGAGCTTCAATTTTGTCTCGGCCTTTCTGCATTTTTCATTTTATTTTATACGCTTTTTGGCATTTTATTCACTGAATTAGCAGAAAAAGCAGCAGCCGCATTGTTTTAATGAATATGGTTTATATCTTATCAGATTTTGCACAAAAGCAAGGATACACAGTTGAATCTTACGAAAGTGTTGCTTCAACAAATCTCATTGCACAACAAAAGGCACAAGCTGGTCATCAAGGCTATTTATGGGTTGTTGCGCAGGAGCAAATACAGGGAAGAGCAAGAAGAGGTAGGATATGGTATAGTCCGAAAGGAAATCTATATTCTAGTCTTTTATTAGTTGATGGTATTGTTCATCAAACTTCTGCTCAACTTGGTTTTGTTGCTGGAGTAAGTATGGTGGAGGCAGTAAAACAATTTATAAGAGATGAAAAACAAACAGACAATATTGTTCGTTTAAAATGGCCAAATGATATTTTGCTAGAAGGAGCTAAAAGCTCTGGAGTTTTGCTTGAAATTTTTAAATTGACACCACAACAGTACGCATTGGTTATTGGTATTGGAATGAATGTAAAGTATCATTATAAAGACGCACCGTATCCTACTTCAAGTTTGAAGAATATTGGTTTACATGTTGAAACAGAACAGTTGTTTATGGTTTTGACGGAATATTTTTCTAAAAATTACCTTCTTTGGAAACAACCAAAAGGATGTGATATAATCCGCGAAAAATGGCTTTTATACTCTGCGCATCTTGGACAGCATGTCAAAATAGTTAATGGTGAAAAAATCATCGAAGGTTTTTTTGATGGTATTGATAGTGATTTCAACTGCATTGTAAAACAAAAAAATGGTCAGCAAGCCATCATAACTGCTGGAGATGTTCATTTTGGTTTGGCTGCTTCTGCTAATGCAGGTCGTGATTAATTTATAAAATCTTATTTTATCATCAGAGTATCTTAATGCTTTAGGAGGTGTTTATGGTTGCCGCCAACGAAAATGAATTTGTTTTTTTACCTTTAGGAGGAGTAGGTGAAATAGGGATGAATCTGGCTGCTTATGGATTTGGTCCTAAAAATCTTCGTGAATGGTTACTTGTTGATATGGGGGTTAGCTTTGCTGGTCCTGAATTGCCCGGAGTAGATCTTATTTTGCCTGATATTCGTTTTCTAGAAAGCGAAAAACATAATATATCTGGTCTTGTTTTGACTCATGCTCATGAAGATCATTATGGTGCTGTCCTTGATTTATTACCAAAGCTTAAAGTCCCGCTTTACTGCACTTCTTTTACAGCAGGACTATTGGAGAGTAAAAGACAATCAGATTTTGAATCTCATAAAATTTCACTCAATATTTTTCAAGCTGGTGATTGCTTTCAGGTTGGTTCCTTTGCAATTGAGGCTATAGCCGTTAATCATTCGATTCCGGAATCTGTATCTTTGGCACTTACAACATCTTTAGGCACTGTGATTCATACTGGTGATTGGAAAATAGACCATACACCTTCGCTTGGTCCTGTAACAGATGAAAAACGGTTTCGCGCTTTAGGCAATAAAGGTATTTTAGCCTTACTTTGTGATTCCACAAATGCATGTCGGGATGGTGTATCACCATCAGAACAGCAAGTTCAGAAAAGCCTTTCTGAAATTATTTCGAAAGCTGAAGGGCGCGTTGCGTTTGCAACTTTTGCCTCTAATATTGGTCGGATACGTTCAATTGCTCTTGCTGCTGAAGCTGTTGGTCGCCAAGTTCTTGTCATTGGGCGCTCTCTTAAGAGAAGTATTATGGTTGCAGAAGAGCTTGATTATATGAAAGGCTTAGCACCATTTATTACGGAAGATGATTATGCACATATTCCACGAAAAAATATTGTTTTAGTTGTGACGGGGAGTCAAGGTGAACCGTGTGCTGCCCTAGCTAAATTATCACGAAATGGAATGGGAAAGATTATGCTTTCTGCTGGTGATACCGTTATTTATTCATCACGAAGTATACCAGGAAACGAAAGAGCTATTCTTGAAATACAAAACCGTTTTATAGATTTAGGAATTAAAACGATCACAAATGAAGATGCACTTGTTCACGTTTCTGGTCATCCTCGTCGTTCAGAGCTTTTACAAATGTATGATTGGATAAAACCACAAATACTTGTTCCTGTCCATGGTGAAGCAATGCATCTTACTGCTCATGCGGTTTTAGCGCGTCAAGCAGGTATTAAAATTGTTAGGAATATTAGAAATGGTAGTATATTACGTCTTGCTCCAGAACCTGTAGCAGTCATTGATCAAGTTCCTGTTGGTCGCATATATAAAGATGGTTGTCTTATTGGTAATGAAGATGAATTAGGAATTCGCGAACGTCGTAAACTAAGTTATGCTGGTTATGTTGCTGTTTCCCTCCATATGAACAGCAAGGATGAATTGTTAGGTGATATTGGTTTAATCACATTCGGATTACCTGAAAAGAATGGGAAAGAGGAAAGTTTGAAAAATATTCTTTTAGATATTGTAGGAAATACACTTTATAATATTCCTCGCATTAAACGGAAAAATAGTGAACTTGTTCGAGAAGCAACACGGCGTGCAGTGAGAGCGGCTGTTAATGAAATTTGGCGAAAAAAACCTGTCTGTACAGTCTTTTTACATCGGTCGAAATAACGCATTTTAATATCACGTTATTTTCTTTTTAATGAAAGGAAGAAAAAAGAAAATTGTCAGATCATTTTATCGTTAAAAATAAGCTCAATAAGGAACAAAGCACATAAATTTTTCAACAATATGATCGTTATATTTGCAAGCATTCAGAATGTAGCTATAGATGAGCATATACTATATTTAAATTGTTCTAATATGATAGGCCTGATTAGGAGTTAATTATTTCAATGCGTCTTTCTCAATATTTTCTTCCACTTTTAAAAGAGAATCCTAAGGAAGCAGAGATTGTTTCTCATCGATTGATGTTGCGTGCAGGTATGATTCGCCAACAAACATCAGGGATTTATTCTTGGCTTCCTTTAGGTAAAAAAGTGCTTGATAAAGTTTGTAAGATTATTCGTGAGGAACAAGAACGAGCTGGTGCTATAGAAATATTAATGCCTACAATTCAATCTGCGGAACTTTGGCGTGAAAGTGGTCGTTATGATGATTATGGTTTGGAAATGCTCCGTATTAAAGATCGTCAAAAGCGTGATTTGCTTTATGGTCCGACAAATGAAGAGATGGTAACAGATATTTTTCGTTCTTATATCCATTCTTACAAAGATCTTCCGCTCAATTTGTACCATATTCAATGGAAGTTTCGTGACGAAATCCGTCCACGTTTTGGTGTGATGCGTTCACGAGAGTTTTTAATGAAAGATGCTTATTCTTTTGATCTTGATTATGAAGGTTCTCAAACATCTTATAATCGTATGTTTATTGCTTATTTACGTACTTTTTCTCGTCTTGGCTTAAAAGCAATTCCTATGTGTGCTGATACAGGCCCAATTGGTGGTGAACTTAGTCATGAATTTATTATTTTGGCTGAAACAGGAGAAAGCGCTATATTCTGTGATAAACAATTTCTTGAATTTACTGCTCCGCACAGTTCGATTGATTTTAATGATAAAGCTGTTTTAGCTAATATCGTTAAACAGTGGACATCTTTTTATGCAGCGACAGAGGAAATGCATAATGAAGAAGAGTGGGCTAAAGTTCCTGATAAAAATCGTCTTTCAGCTCGTGGTATTGAAGTAGGGCATATTTTTCACTTTGGCACGAAATATTCTGCTCCGATGGGAGCAAAAGTTATGGGACAAGATGGAAAAGAACATGTGGTTTCTATGGGGTCTTATGGTATTGGGCCTTCTCGTCTCGTTGCGGCAGTTATTGAAGCTTCTCATGATGAAAATGGTATTATTTGGCCAAAGTCGGTCGCACCGTTTGATTTTGGTATCATCAATATGAAACCAGATGATGAGGAATGTACGCGTGTGTGTGAAACTCTTTATCAAGAATTAATACATGCTGGTTTTGATCCATTATTAGATGATAGAAATGAACGTCCTGGCTCAAAATTTGCAACAATGGATTTAATTGGTTTACCAACACAAATAATTGTTGGGCCTAAAAGCATTGCGCAAAATGAAGTTGAAATGAAAGATCGCAGAACGGGTATTAAAAAAGCTCTAACGGTTGAAGATGTACTCAAACAATTTTCTGTGATTTGATAGGAAATATTATGAAGAGGCTGAGAAGTAAATGGTTTTCATCTTATGAGTGGATGATTGCTTTTCGTTATATGATCCCCAATAAAAAACATGCCGTTGCATCTGTTATTTCAATCATTTCTCTCATTGGAATTATGTTAGGGGTGTTTGCTCTTGTTGTTGTTATGGCGGTGATGAATGGTTTTCGTACAGAACTTCTCAATCGTATTCTTGGTATGAATGGACACCTTATTGTTCAGGCAGTTAATTCTGGATTTTCCGATTATAAGACACTTATTTCCTCTTTAGAATCTGTGAATGGTGTAAAATTTGCTTTACCTGTTATTGAAGGTCAGGCGCTTGTTCAGGGTGAACTTGAAGGAGGATCTGGTGCATTAGTTCGTGGTATGCGTAAACAAGATTTAGAAAAACTTAAAACAGTATCCCAAAATATTGGGTTAGGTTCACTTGCTCAATTTGATAAAGAGGAAGGTGTTGCAATTGGAAGTGCTTTAGCATCAAAATTGGGGCTTACCGTTGGGAGTAATCTTCGTATTATTACACCAGATGGTGATGCGACTCCTTTTGGAGTCACGCCACGTGTTAAGGCTTATAAAGTTGCTGCTATTTTTGAAGTGGGCATGTCTGAATATGATTCAATATTCGTTTTTATGCCTCTTCACGAAGCGCAAATGTTTTTTAATTTAGGAGATCAGGTGAAGTCTTTAGAATTATTTCTGAATAATCCTGATTCTGTTGAAAAAATAAAACCAGTTGTAGAGAAAGTTGTTAATCAACAGATTTATTTAATTGATTGGCGTGAACGCAATCAGGCTTTTTTTTCAGCCTTACAGATTGAACGGAATGTTATGTTTTTTATTCTTTCTCTTATTGTTCTTGTTGCTGCTTTAAATATTATTTCAGGGTTAATTATGCTTGTAAAAGATAAAAGCCATGATATTGCAATTTTACGTACGATGGGCGCACAACAAAGTGCAATTCTGCGTATATTTATCGTCACTGGTATGATGATTGGATTTATTGGAACAATATTGGGGTTAATTTTTGGTGTTATAGCAACTGCAAATATTAATCATATTCAGGATTTTGTATCTTGGTTATTTAATGTTGATGTTTTTAATCCTCAACTTTATTTTTTAACAAAATTGCCTGCGCAAATCGAGTGGGGACAGACAGCTATGGTTGCTGTAATGGCTCTATTTTTGTCATTTCTTGCAGCACTTGTTCCGGCATGGCGAGCTGCTAAACTGGATCCTGTACAAGCTTTAAGGTATGAATAATGACAGCTATTTTAGAGCTTGTAGAGATTGAGAGACATTTTTTTGAAAGTAATACACCTCTCATTATTTTAGATAAAGCGAATTTTATTCTTAATCGTGGGGAACTTGTAGCACTTGTAGCACCATCTGGAGCTGGAAAATCTACACTTCTTCATATTGCTGGATTATTGGAAAAACCGACGGCTGGTGATGTGATGTTACGGGGAATTTCTTGTGCAAAGCGTTCTGATAATGAGCGAACAGCTATCAGACGACATGACATCGGTTTTGTCTACCAATTTCATCACTTGCTTCCGGAATTTACGGCTTTAGAAAATGTTATGATCCCGCAAATGATAGCAGGATTTAAAAAGTCTATAGCAGAAGATCGTGCACTTAAATTGCTGACATATCTGCGTGTTTCTCATCGTGCTAATCATCGCCCATCAGAATTATCCGGCGGCGAACAACAACGTGTTGCTATTGCACGTGCAGTAGCAAATGGTCCTTCAGTTCTTTTGGCTGATGAGCCTACGGGGAATCTTGATCCTGTAACTTCAGCTTATGTATTTCAAGCCTTATCTGCGCTTGTTCGTCAATCTGGTCTTTCTGCTCTTATTGCAACGCATAATTACGCTTTGGCTAAACAAATGCATCGTCGAATTACGCTTAAAGAAAAAAAGATTATTGAACTTCCCTAGGTTAAGATACAAAGTTTATTTTACCAATTGAAAACGGAATTTATACCACTTTTCACTTAATTCAAGGAGATTTTTATGACAAATTTTGTCGTTGATGAAAATTCGCTAGACGTGCGCCGTCGCCGATTGGTTTTTCGTGCATGGCACCGTGGTATTCGTGAAATGGATTTAATTTTGGGACACTATGTAGATTTCCATATTGCTGGGATGAATGCTAAAGCGATTTCTGAACTTGAGTATATTATGTCTTTTGATGATCGCGATTTGTTGGCATGGGTTACGGGAGAAGTTTCACCACCTTCTAGAGTTGATAGTCCACTTTTTCGCGACGTTATAAACTATCATGTTTGCATAAATTTAAATTGATCTCTATGCCTATATTTAAAAAAATTATCTTCCCCCAAAACATTTCTGCCCATATCAGCTTTGATGGAATTACTGATGGATTTGAAGCCTTTGCACTTGCCAAACTGAGTTCAGAAATTGCACAAAATAAACCACTTATTTATGTTGTCCGTGATGGAACAAAAATTGCTCATTTACAGCAAGTTTTAAACTTTATTGAGCCCAATTTGCCTGTGCTTCAATTTCCTGCTTGGGATTGTTTGCCCTATGACCGAGTATCACCTGGGATTGCTGTTATGGCACGCCGGTTCTCAGCTTTGGCACATATAGCAAATTTACGTAAGAATCCATCTTCTGCAATTATATTAACAACAGCAAATGCGATTATTCAAAAACTACCCCCTCATGAAATAATTGAGAATCAGATGCTTCATGTACGTGTTGGTCAGCGCGCGAATATGGGGCATTTAATTCAATTTTTAGAATTCAATGGTTTTGAACGCGTTACAGTTGTTCGAGATGTTGGTGAATTTGCTGTGAGAGGAGGAATTCTTGATATTTTTTCTCCCATTGACATTGAACCTTTACGGCTTGATTTTTTTGGTGACACTTTGGAAACCATTCGCGTATTTGAAACAGCAACACAAAGAACAACAAATAAAAGAACTGAATTTTCATTACACTCGATGAGTGAAGTTGTTCTTACACCTGAACGTGTAAGCCAATTTAAAAGCAATTATATTCGTACATTTGGTGCGTCACAAAAAAATAACATGCTTTATGAAGCTCTTTCTCAAGGGCGACGTTTTTCTGGTATGGAACATTGGTTACCTTTTTTTTATGAGAAACTTGACACTTTTTTTGACTATTGCGGTAACTTACCTATTGTCTTTGAATATTGCATAGAAGAAGTGCTTATTGAGCGCTATCGCCTTATTGAAGATTATTATGATGCACGCAAAGAGCTTGAAACTGATAAAAAGAATCCTGCTTCTTACCATCCAATAGAGCCTGAACTCCTTTATTTAACACCAGAGCGTGTTTTAGAGTGCGTGCAACAATCCGGACAGCGTATTGATTTTACGCCTTTTAATATTCCACAAACTTTTGAACAAACTGTTGTTCACGCGAATATTAAACTAGGATATGACTTTGTGAAGGAGCGTAATGCACAAGAAAAAAATGTTTTTTCAAGTGTCGTTCATCATATTACTTCATTGCGTGCTGCGGGCAAGAAGGTTCTCTTAGCTTGTTGGAGCGAAGGTTCAATGAATCGTTTGTTGCAGGTTCTTGATGAGCATGGATTAAAAAAAATAGAAATTGTCAAATCATTACAAACTGTAAAAGCAACGCCCAGAGATCATATAACTGCTGCGGTTATAATGATTGAGCATGGTTTTGAGACTGAAGATTTTGTTATTGTAGCAGAACAGGATATCCTAGGTGATCGATTAATAAGATCTCCACGACGGCGTAAACACAACACAAATTTTATCTCTGAAATTTCTGCTTTAAACTCTGGTGATATTGTTGTGCATATTGACCATGGTATTGGACAATTTGTTGGTCTTAAAGCCATTACAACCACTGGAATTTTACGAGATTGTCTTGAAATTAAGTATGCCGAAGGTGATCGACTTTTTTTACCCGTTGAAAATATCGAGCTTCTTTCACGTTACGGATCGGAAGGAACAGATGTAACGTTAGATAAATTAGGTGGAGTTGCTTGGCAAGCGCGTAAAACACGACTAAAAAAACATTTATTGGAAATGGCAGATCAGTTAATCCGTATAGCTGCAGAGCGAGCTACGCGATCTGCACCTGCTTTGATTCCACCAATTGGACCATTTGATGAATTCGTTGCATGTTTTCCTTATGAAGAGACGGAAGATCAAATGGATGCAATTGATGCGGTTTTAGATGATTTGGCATCAGGAAAACCAATGGACCGCTTAATATGTGGCGATGTTGGTTTTGGAAAAACAGAAGTTGCTATTCGAAGTGCTTTTGTTGCAGCATTAAATGGATATCAAGTTGCTGTTGTTGTGCCGACAACTTTGCTTTCACGACAACATTACAAAACTTTTATTTCACGCTTTCAAGGATTACCTATTAAAATTGGTCATGCTTCAAGGCTTGTAAAAACTAAAGAACTTTCACAAGTGAAAAAAGGCATTGCAGATGGTACGATTGATATTGTCATTGGAACGCATGCATTATTAAGCGATGCAGTTAATTTTTTACGATTAGGACTTCTTATCATTGATGAGGAGCAGCATTTTGGTGTAAAACACAAAGAGCGGTTAAAAAAGCTTAAAAGTGATATTCATGTTCTTACCCTTTCAGCGACTCCTATACCTCGAACTTTAGGGTTAGCATTATCAGGGGTACGCGAACTTTCATTGATAACGACTCCACCCATTGATAGAATGGCGGTGCGTACTTTTATTTCACCGTTTGATTCACTTGTTATACGTGAAACATTGCTTCGAGAATATTATCGTGGTGGTCAAAGTTTTTATGTTTGTCCTCGTATTTCTGATCTTATTTCTGTCGAAGAATACCTCAAAATACATGTCCCCGAACTTAAATTTGTTGTAGCTCATGGACAAATGCCAGCTGGGCAACTTGATGATATTATGAATGCATTTTATGATGGGCAATATGATGTTCTTCTGTCAACCACCATTATTGAATCAGGTCTTGATATTCCAACAGCCAATACTTTAATCGTACATCGTGCTGAGATGTTTGGTCTTTCTGCTCTTTATCAATTGCGTGGTAGAGTAGGGCGTTCAAAACAACGTGCTTACGCACTTTTTACCTTTCCTTCTGGTAAAATTTTAACACCTGCTGCTGATCGTCGTCTTAAAGTTTTACAATCTCTTGATACGTTGGGAGCTGGTTTTCAATTAGCAAGTCATGATATGGATATTCGCGGTTCAGGTAATTTCTTAGGTGAAGAGCAATCGGGGCATATTAAAGAGGTTGGATTTGAGCTCTATCAAAAAATGCTTGAAGAAGCTATTGCTGAGTTAAAAGATGGCGAGCAAAACGAAGATAAGCAATGGTCACCTCAAATTTCACTTGGTACGACTGTGATGATACCAGAAAGTTTTGTACCTGACTTACCATTACGTATGGGGTTGTATCGTCGTTTAACAGAACTTGATAATTTAGAACAAATTGATGAATTTGCAGCAGAGTTAATTGATCGCTTTGGTCCTTTACCCCTTGAAGTTCAATATCTTCTTAAAGTCTTTTATATCAAAACATTGTGTCGGAAAGCACATGTAGAAAAATTGGATACTGGACCAAAGGGTATTGTTATACAGTTTCGCGATAATTATTTTGCAAACAGTGTTGCTCTTGTTCAGTGGATTGAAAAACAAGGATCTATGGCAAAAATTCGACCAGATCAAAGTATCGTTCTTATTCGTGATTGGACAACAGTCGATGAAAGACTCGCTGGATCAGTGACTGTTATGACACAGCTTGTAGAAATGGCAAAACAACATTCTGCTTAAATTTTTTTATTGATTCAAAACTATATAGCTTATTTTCTCTAAAGTAATTGAATCATAATTTCAAAATGAAAAAGCAAAACCATGTAGGCAACAATTCCATTTGTTGATAGAGTCTTTTTCTCAAAGAAGTTCCTACGCTTTTGAGCGGTTAATCGAGCCATCCCAATAACCTTTTGTTCTGGTATAGATATTATTGGATAAGGTGATGCCTAATCCATTTAAACTCAAAAAGTATTGATAAAATTTGTCTTACTTTTTTATCTTTAAAAAGAACCCGATGCATAAAAAACAACCTCCATGCGTTCAAGTTTGGCGAAGATTCTCTTTAAATTTTTTTTTAGTAATATGCTCTTCACGAACAGCTTAGAAATTATAGAAATATTGCTAACGATTTGGATTTGTTTTAATAAAAATATCAATTATGCCCTTTTAAAAAGCTTTAAAGCATGCTATACTATTAAGGAAATATTTCATTCGAATAATGGTAGAGTTATTTATTTTTTTTATAACGAAGAGATTTTATCATTCAGTAATGGGTATTGGGCTTGTATATCATTTGATCACCCAATTTATAATGCGCTTAATGATATAAAAATGGGTCTTTCTTTTTAAGAAATTTGATTATGTATCAGCGTTTTTAACTATTCTCGGCTTTCCATTTTAAAGAAATACCTTTGAATTTTTTAAAAGTTTATTTTAGTGTGCTTATTTTTTAATTAAAATCTTTGCCGAGAAACTATAAAGTATAAAAGCTTCATCATGGAAGCATACTATTGTTAGTTCGTAATAAGACCAGAATGTTGTCCGTCAAAGAGCAGTCACTTTATAGTTATTCTAAAATTGCACATGACAAATCGATTTAATCTACCAAATATTATGACAACACCGCAGACACTTTCACCTTTTCGATTTGCATCAGAAGATGCATGAAGAAATATTTAAATTTATCCGATAAGTTAGAAGTTCTATGCGTTGCACTACCTGATACTAGAGATTCATGGTTGAAAATAAAAATTATAATAGAAAAATTTAAATTAAAGAAAATCGTAGAATAATATAGAAGTTTACTTTAATTATATTGCAATATTAATTTATTTATGCAATCTTGACTTATTCTATTGCACTAAGATACTTATTAGTAAATTTCATAAAAGACAGATGATATAAAAAGGGGGATGTTATATATGGGTGCATAAGAGTTTAATTGGCTGTTTCTAGCCTTTTTTCCAGATTTGACTTTTCCCTTTATATTGAAGTAAAAAGCATAAAAGAGGGTGTCATTTCATTGGTTTAATTTAATACACTTGATTGAAATTATATTTAATATTCCTAATGTTGGGGTTATTGTAAAAGCGCGTTGAAAGGATTAACTTAATCATGTCGCATAAAAATGTTTGTTCTATTGTTTCAGTATTAGCTGGAGCTGCTGCCCTTTTCCTTATAATTCATCCTTCTGCGGGTGCGCAGACTTTATCTCAAGGTTGGTATAAGGTTTGTAGCAAGCAGCGTGATGTTGATGTTTGTAATACAATGAACACTGTTGTATCAAATACTGGACAGCCTTTGACGGCTTTTAATCTCGTTGAAATAAAAGGAAAACAAAATGAAAAACGTATAGGCATTCAAGTGCCTACAGGCCGTTTTTTACCAGAAGGTGTTCGTATTCAAATAGGGGATAACTTCTCTAAAAAAATTCCTTATGTTATTTGTAATGGGCCAAGTTGTATTGCCAATGATGTCTTAGATGATAAACTCATTGCTGCTATGAAAGGTGGTTCGAAAATGGTTGTAACTACAATTAATTTCCGTGGTTCAGCGAACCCTATTGAGTTTTCTCTTAATGGATTCACAGCTGCATACACAGGTCCTGGTATGGAGGAAAAAGATTTTCAACAAGAACAAATAAAGTTACAACAAGCCATTCAATCAAAGCAAAAAGAGATTGAAGAGCGTATGCGGGCTGAGCAAGAAAAAGCTAAACAAAATTAATAAATACGTAACATAAGAAAGCATTTATTATGTTTACTTATTCAAACCGTCGCAAATAATTTGCGGCGGTTTTTTTTATTAATTTTTTAAAATAGTTTTGCGTTTCCACCAACCAATACGCTCAGTTTTTGGAGCATCGTTAGGCATTGATGATATAACAACAGAATGATTGGTTTTCTCCTCAATCTTAGAGGAAGTTGCTTCGATAGATTTCTCACTTACAGTTTTTTTCTTTGATGTTTTATCTATTGGGGATGATTCTTTAGAGAGTAATTTTTTACGTGTTGATTTTTTGCCACCTGTAGGAGTTTTCTCTACCTCCTCAGAAGCAGATTTAACTACTTTTTTTGTTTTGTCTTTATGTACCGAGTTAGCTGTAAATTTTTCTTCAAGAAGTTCTGGTGTTGCTATATCCTGATTGTTCTCAGGGGAGAATTTTTTTTGCATGGCTTTTGAAAAACGTTTTTTAGGTTTAGCATCCGTATCAACTTTTACAGCCTCATCTTGTTGTAAAACTGGATATTGTGTATCATTTTTCTTTTCTTCAAATTGAACAGATTCAGCAACTGGAATACGACGCTTACGATGCGCTATTTTCATTTCTTCCAAAGACTGCTTAGCAAAATCTCCTACTGGTTCTGCATAAGGAATACGAGGTTGATAAAAACTATTATCTTGATTACGACGACCACCACGACGTCCTCGACGACGAAATCGACGATGAGACTCATCATTTAACATGTTATCTTTATTTAACATGTTGTCTTTTTTATGAGCAGTAGAGAGAGAATTGTCATTTTCACCTTGGCGATTCTTACGCCGCCGTTTCTGGTTTGTCTCAACGGGAATTGTATCTTCAGTAGATTTGCTGTCGGTGAAGATTGCATCTTCTTCTTTACTGTCATCTTCAAAGATTAATGGCGGCTGAGAAACCGACTCTGCTATTGTACCCTTAGAAATAATGCAATGTTGTGTTCCAATGCTATCATCTGCCACAATACTAATATTAAGTTTAAAGCGTGCTTCTAGATTAACAAGAATATTGCGTTTATAATTTAACACATAAAGCGCTGTTGTTACGGGAGTGCGTACAGTAATGTTATGTTGCGGATTATGAAGAAGATACTCTTCAATTGAGCGCATGACGTGTAAAGCAATTGATGATTCAGAACGCACACTTCCTGTTCCAGCGCAATGCGGGCAGGGTTGTGTCGTACTTTCTAAAACTGAGATGCGAATACGTTGACGACTCATTTCCAAAAGGCCGAAGTGTGAAATATGGCCAACTTGAATACGTGCACGGTCGCTTTTTAAACAATCTTTCAACTTTTTTTCAACCAGTTTTACATTACGCTCTTCAAGCATGTCAATGAAGTCAATCACAATCAAGCCAGCAAGATCACGCAAGCGTAACTGACGCGCTATTTCTTCTGCGGCTTCAAGATTGGTTTGTAATGCTGTTTTTTCGACAGAGAGTTCTTTAGTTGAGCGTCCAGAGTTTACATCAATAGCAACAAGCGCTTCTGTTTGATTAATAACAAGATAACCACCAGATTTTAAAGAAACTTGCGGGTGCAACATTTTATCAAGTTGAATTTCAATATTATTGCGCGCAAAAATAGGAATATAATCACGGTAAGGTTGTACAACTTTTGCATGACTTGGCATGAGCATACGCATGAAGTCTTTTGCTTCACGATATCCTTGGTCACCAGAAACAAGAATTTCATTGATATTCTTATTATAAAGATCTCTTATTGAGCGTTTTATAAGGTTGCTTTCTTCATGAACAAGGCATGGTGCTGTGGATTTGAGTGTTAAAGCACGAACAGTATCCCATAGACGTGTGAGATATTCATAATCACGTTTAATTTCAGCTTTTGTTCTATTGGCTCCAGCGGTTCTTAAAATAACTCCCATACCCTTGGGAACTGCTAATTCTTTTACAATTTCTTTCAGACGTTTGCGATCTTGTACATTCGTGATTTTTCGTGAAATACCACCACCACGTGCTGTATTGGGCATTAAAACAGAATAACGGCCTGCTAGGGATAAATATGTTGTGAGTGCAGCACCTTTATTGCCACGCTCTTCCTTGATAACTTGCACCAATAAAATTTGACGCCGTTTAATTACTTCTTGAATTTTATACTGCCGTCCTTGCTTTCGCTGATAGGCGGGAAGTTCTTCACGGATATCCTCTGCACCAACCATTTCGATATCATCACGAGAAATATTTGTATCAAATGCTTCTTCTATATCATCAATCGTTATTGCATCGGGTGTCATATCATTTTCAATATCCGCTGCCACGACATTGCTACGTTCGTCTTTTTTTGTTTTTCTGGGGCGTTTTTTATTTCTATTCGTTTCTTCAGTAAAATCATCTACATAATTTTCTTTTACAGCAGCTTTTTCCTCTTCTTCAAGAAGAGCGAGACGATCAGCAATAGGAATTTGATAATAGTCGGGATGAATTTCAGAAAATGTCAAAAAACCATGGCGGTTGCCACCATATTCGACAAAAGCCGCTTGAAGTGATGGTTCTACACGCGTAATACGTGCTAGATAAATATTCCCTTTGAGCTGTTTTTTATGTTCTGATTCAAAATCAAGTTCCTCAATTTTGTTGCCGTGAACGACAACAACACGTGTTTCCTCTGGATGAGAGGCATCTATAAGCATTTTGTTTGACATAAGTTAAAATCCTGAAGGCGACATGCGCAACTTTATTCAGACGAACAACGTAATTATTCGTAAATATAAGAGGCTGTCTGCCATAAAAGGGAGGTACCAGCAAAACAGAACGGGACACTACGTACAGATACGTGATTTCACGTGTAGCGTTTTTTATCATCATCTCCATCTGTTTTGTATGACTCATAATTTTTGTAAGTCTCCGGTAAAATAATCTTTAAAATAGTTCAGATGTCCGAACCAGCGAGTCTTAAATAACGCAATCCCAGTTTTTGTGACACAAAAATTTTTTATCCACAAAAAGCCTAAATGTGTAACATGCAATAAACCTTCTAAAGATAACTTAATATGGACTACAGATAATTTAAATGGTTACCATAGACTAGGAAGCGTAAATATTCTTTTATGTTGATATCATGGTTTTGGCAAGTAACAATATAGATACCGAGCATTATAATTATAATGTCTTTAGTTGCCTTAATTGCATTTTTTAGATGTTAAAGTGGAAGGGCTTAATATTTATTGGAAAATATGGAATAAATTTGATGCATTGCTTTGTATATGGTTAAAATCAGTTGATGCTAAGATAGAATATAGAGTGTTTTTTATGATAAGAGGGTTTTCTACCAAAAAGCCGAAAGTAGCTTGTTGGGATGTTATGTTATGCATCTCATATTATTTATTATTTTTTTTTATATTCCTAACAAACACCCAAGCTGAAAATGCCTTAAAACTTGTTAATTTGCGGATTATTGGTGATAGTGCACACACGCGTATTATTGCGTTTTTTAATGCTGAACCAAATGTTCATTTACAGATTTTGGATAAGCCGGCGCGTTTGGTTATAAATTTACCTACGGTTGATTTTTCAGAGCAAAATACATCTTTAAAGGAACAGGCTACATTATCAAGCATGTTATTAGATGTGCGTTACGGTTTTGCTGATATACGAACTTCACGCATTATTTTAACAAGCAAAATTGCTTTTATTGTTGAAAAAAGTACGATACAAAAATTAGAGAATGGTTTATGGCAACTACTGATTGATATTAGTAAAAGTACTCAAGAAAAATTTGATAACATATTTAAAAAACAGCAAAAAGCCAATTTAGATGCAAAAACGCAACTAATGCAAACGCGTAATTTTCGTGTTATTCTCGATCCTGGACATGGTGGAATTGACGGTGGTGCGCGGGGTGTTGGTGGCATTTTAGAAAAAGATATAACTTTAGCCTTTACACGTGTTCTGCAAGATGAGTTAAAAAAAGATTCTCATATCACTGTTTCTTTAACGCGCGACTCTGATGTCTTTTTGAGATTAAGTGAAAGAGTTAAAAAAGCACAAGAATTTGGTGCTGATCTTTTTATATCCATTCATGCAGATACCATTAATGTAGATTCTCTTCGTGGAGCTACAGTATATACCATATCAGACAAAGCATCTGATGCAATTGCAAAATCTTTAGCTGAAAATGAAAATAAAGTTGATCTGCTTGATGGTTTTCCTGCAGATGAATTGCTTGAAGTTACAGATATCTTAATCGATCTCACGCGACGTGAAACACATGCATTTTCGGTGAATTTTGCTAATAGTGTTATCTCAAATTTATCAAAAGGTAATATCAATTTGATAAATAATCCTCATCGATATGCTGACTTTCAAGTTTTAAGAGCTTCAGATATACCTTCTGTATTGATAGAAATAGGGTATTTATCAAATAAAGAGGATGAAAAATTATTAAATAATCCCCAATGGAGAAAACAAATGGCTGCGTCTATTGCTCGTTCTATTCGTCAATTTGCTGAATATAGGCAGAAAATTATGCGACCTCTTTAAATTTGTGAGAAAATAGAGTATCAGTGTGAACTTCTAGGTAAAAAATAGAAAACAGTTTTTTCTTTATCTCAGTTTAATAGTGGTATCCGCCTAATGTTGATGAGATAACGTGTTTTTTTCTTTGATAAATTCTGAAGAAAGCGATAGCCGTTTCGATGATGATTTTTTTTAGATATCTTCTTAGTTTTGTTATTATTCTTGGATTTTGGAAAGCAGTAATACAGGAGGCAATAGCAAAGGAACAGGAAAATGTACTTCCTGATTATGAAGTTCTTTCGCTCTATGAACCGCCTGTAATGACACGCGTCCATGCTGCTGATGGTAGCCTTATGGCAGAGTTTGCAACAAAACATCGCCTCTATTTACCAATTCAATCAATACCCAAAATTCTTAAAGAGGCTTTTATTTCTGCTGAAGACAAAAATTTCTATCATCATTTTGGTTTAGATCCCGAAGGACTTTCTCGAGCCTTAATCAATAATATCCGGAATATTGGTTCTGGAAAACGCCCTGAAGGGGCATCAACCATTACACAACAAGTCGCTAAAAACTTCCTTTTAAATTCAGAAACAACATTAGAGCGTAAATTAAAAGAGGCTATTTTGGCGATGCGTATTGAGAGGACCTATTCAAAAGATCATATTCTTGAGCTTTATCTAAACGAAATTTATCTCGGCCGTGGCACTTATGGTATTGCGGCAGCTTCTTTGACTTATTTCAATAAATCCGTCAATGATCTTACTTTAGAACAGTGTGCTTATTTGGCTGCTCTTCCAAAAGGTCCGGCGAATTATGATCCGTTCAAAAATACAAAACGTGCTGTTAATCGGCGCAATTGGGTTATAGATCGCATGATTGCAAATGGATATGTAACGCGTGAACAAGGTGAAAAAGCTAAAACAAAGCCCTTAGGAACAACAATGCGCGGCAGTGATAGCTACGTTTTTGCTGCTGACTATTTTACTGAAGAGGTGCGTCGCCGTTTAATGTATCGTTATGGGGCCAAAACCCTTTACGAAGGTGGGCTTTCAATTCGTACAACGCTTGATCCACATTTGCAACTTTTTGCGCGGCGCGCTTTACACAATGGGTTAACTAAATTTGATCATTTACAAGGTTGGCGGGGAGCTTATGGGCATATTGAGAAAAAAGATGATTGGGGCATAGAACTTGCAAATATCGCAGGGCTAAGTGATGTTCCTGAATGGCGTTTAGCCGTTGTTCTTTCTGCTAGTGCCAATAAAGTAGAGATTGGTTTACAGCCAAAGCGTGAAGCTTCAGGCTTATTATCAAAAAAACGGGAAACTGCTATCTTATCTGAAGCTGATTCAAAATGGGCATTAAATATTGTAAAAGAAAATGGCTCTCGAAAAGTTGTTCAGAACCTATCTCGCGTTCTGCAAGTTGGAGATGTCATTTTTGTTGAAAAAGTATCCAATACAAATAATATTTATCGTTTACAACAAATCCCAAAGGTTGAAGGTGCAGTTGTTGCTATGGAACCTCATACAGGGCGAGTTCTTGCAATGGTAGGAGGATTTTCTTTTGCAGCATCTGAGTTTAATCGTGCAACGCAAGCTTATCGTCAGCCTGGTTCTGCTTTCAAGCCTTTTGTGTATGCAGCGGCACTTGACAATGGATATACACCAGCATCAGTTGTTCTAGATGGTCCCATCGAAATTCGCCAATATAATGGTGAAGTTTGGCAACCTAAAAATTATGGGGGTACATTTGCAGGACCTTCAACGCTGCGTTATGGCATTGAACATTCCCGTAATCTTATGACAATACGACTTGCCTATGATATGGGAATGCCTCTTGTAGCTGAATATGCAGAGCGTTTTGGTATTGTAGATAAATTACAGCCTTATTTACCCATGGCCCTAGGAGCTGCCGAAACAACAGTTTTACGAATGGTTACAGCTTATTCAGTTATTGCCAATGGGGGGCGCTCTATTAAGCCGTCCCTGATAGATAGAATTCAAGATCGTTATGGGAAAACGATTTATCGTCATGATGATCGTATCTGTGAAAATTGTCATGCTCAGTCATGGGATAATCAAAGTGAACCTATATTGATCGATGAACGAGATCAAGTTCTTGACCCTATGACGGCTTATCAGATTACATCAATGATGGAAGGGGTTGTTCAGCGAGGTACAGCTGCACGTTTACGTTACCTCAATCGACATATTGCTGCTAAAACAGGAACTACTAATGATTCTAAAGATGTATGGTTTATGGGGTTTACCCCTGATCTTGTCGTTGGTATTTTTGTTGGTTACGATCAACCCGCACCGTTAGGATACAACGGGACAGGAAGTTCATTGGCAGCTCCTATTTTTGGTGAATTTATGGCAGAAGCACTGAAAGGAAAGCCAGATGTACCATTTAGAATGCCAGAGGGTATGATTTTAATGCCTATTAATCGTAAGACAGGTATGCTCGCGGAAAGAAGAGATCATGATGTCATTATAGAAGCATTTAAGCCAGGAACTGGACCTGCTGATATATACCAAGTAATTGGTAGTATGGATTCTTTTCAAGAAGGTGTACCTTCAGGAACAACTTCTCCACAGGTCAACAAAGCTCTTGAAAGTGGTACGGGTGGGCTATATTAATCGGCAAAAAAATCCTTTGCTATAAGTAGCTGAAGGAGAATATTTTTATCTGTTTTTTCGTAGTGTAGCTACGGTAAATAGATTGGTGCGATCAGGTCATCCATTTTTATAATCTATAAGTCTGTAAAAATGTCTAAAAATATAAATTAAAAAGATTGTAAAAAAATAAAAACTACGGTGTTAAATTATGCGAGCAGAAATAGAAACATTAGTCGACGAAATCCAAAAAGCAATTAAGTTGCTAAGGGGGCATCTTTGACTGGGATCAGTCGCTAAAACGTCTTGAATATCTCAATCAAAAAGCGGAAGACCCAACACTTTGGGATAATGCACAACAAGCGCAAGATATGATGCGTGAACGTCAGTATCTTGGTGATTCAATCAATGGCATTCGATCATTTACAAAAACACTCGAAGAATGCATTGAATTAATTGCTATGGGAGAAGAAGAAAGTGATATCGAAATTATCTCTGATGCAGAAAATTCAATACGTAATCTTAAAAGTGAGATAGATAAAAGACAAATTGATGTTCTCCTTTCCGGAGAAGCTGATTCGAATGATACTTATCTAGAAGTTCATGCTGGTGCAGGAGGTACGGAAAGCCAAGATTGGGCTTCTATGTTGTTACGCATGTATACGCGCTGGGCTGAACAGCATAAAATGAGGGTTGAGATATTAGAAATTCACGATGGAGAAGAAGCAGGAATAAAATCAGCGACTCTTCTCGTAAAAGGGCATAACGCTTATGGTATGTTGAAAACAGAATCAGGCGTTCATCGTTTGGTACGTATTTCACCATTTGATTCAAATGCGAAGCGTCATACCTCTTTTGCAAGCATATGGGTTTATCCAGTCATTGATGATAATATTGAGGTTGATGTTTCAGAGGCAGATGTTCGTATTGATACATATCGCGCATCAGGAGCCGGAGGGCAGCATGTTAATACAACAGATTCCGCAGTTCGCATCACGCATATAAAAACAGGTATTGTTGTTCAATGTCAAACGGAGCGTTCTCAACATAAAAATCGAGCAACTGCGTGGTCTATGTTGCGAGCAAGACTTTATGAAGAAGAACTCAAAAAGAGAGAAGAAGAAACAAATGCTGTTGAAGCTTCCAAAACAGAAATCGGATGGGGACATCAAATTAGATCTTATGTTCTTCAACCCTATCAGCTTGTCAAGGATTTACGCACAGGTGTTGAAAATACTGATCCACAATCTGTACTTAATGGCAATTTAGATGTATTTATAGAAGCAACACTCGCTCAACGTCTTTATGAAAAAAGCCAAGAAGTTGAAGATACAGATTAATGAGATACAACATTTCTCAAAATCTTATGAATTCATCATTTGGCGCATTAAATTCAGTCATATACCTAGATTCATTAAAGCCTATGGGAGGTTGTTCTTGCATCTTATAGTTACTCGAATAAAAAAACTTATAAACCATTACGATGTAAAAGTGTAGCAGCAGCTAACACCTCTTCAGCATGTTTAGGTACGCTAACTTTACGCCATTCTTCTGCTATCTTTCCAGTTGCGTCAATCAGAAAAGTGCTTCGTTCAACACCCATATATTTGCGCCCATACATGCTTTTTTCAACCCAAACACCGTAAGCTTCAAGTGTCGTTTTTTCTTCGTCAGAAACAAGGATAATATCGAGTTCGTGTTTTGTTTTAAACTTATCATGTTTTTTTACATTATCTGGAGATATTCCAATAATAACAACCCCAATTTCATCAAATTTTGTTTTTAATCTGGTAAAATCAATCGCTTCACTCGTGCATCCACTGGTGTCGTCTTTCGGATAAAAATATAAAACAACGAACTTTCCTTGAAGATCAGAAAGACACAATTTCCCTCCACCATCGCGTGGCAAATTAAAATCAGGAGCAAGGGTGCCTTTCATCAATCTTGTCATTTTTTGTCTTTCTTTTTTTCGTAAGTATCGTGCATAACAAGACAGAAAAGAAGTGACTCTTCAATTTTCTAAAATAAATTTATGCCGAAAATTTTTATTTCTCTTGTAGAACTCACTATATATCATGAAGACTAAATTGAAAAAATAAATTTAGCGTAAAAAATCATAAGCATTATGTAACAAAAGAACACAAAAGTTAAAGAAAGAAGACAAATAATTATAAAGAAATTAGACTGGTTTCAGTATCACGTGTTTTTTCTTACCGAAGGAAAGTTTAATTATTCCTGATACGTTAACATCTTCTTCAAAAATAAGACGTGTTTCATCTTCAATGATTTTGTCATTAATACGTACACTTCCACCTTGAACATGTCGGCGCGCTTCACTGTTAGATTTGGCTAGTTCTGCTTGAACTAAAAGAGTTAATAAACCAACACCCGTTTTTAATTTTGCTGCATTAATTTCAACAGTTGGAAGATTTTCCCCGTGTGCTTTTTCTTCAAAAGTTTTACGAGCAGTTTCTGCTGCCTCATTCGCAAGACTATGTCCATGCAACATTGCTGTAATTTCTGTTGCAAGAATTTTCTTTGCTTCGTTAATTTCAGTCCCTTGCAATGCAGAAAGTTTGAGAATTTCATTCATTGGCAATGTGGTATAGAACTTTAAAAATCGTGTAACATCAGCATCTTCTGTGTTTCGCCAATATTGCCAAAATTGATAAGGAGAAAGCATATCTGCATTAAGCCATACGGCGCCATTCAATGACTTACCCATCTTGGCACCAGAAGAAGTTGTCAGCAATGGTGAAGTTAATGCATATAACTGTGTTGTTCCCAACCGATGTCCTAATTCAATTCCGTTGATAATATTGCCCCATTGATCAGAGCCTCCCATTTGCATACGAAGGCCATAGCGCTTATAAAGTTCAACAAAATCATAAGCTTGTAAGATCATATAATTAAACTCTAAAAATGACAAAGAATGTTCACGCTCAAGTCTCAGCTTGACAGAATCAAATGACAACATACGATTGACGGAAAAATGTTTTCCTACATCACGCAAAAATTCTAAGTAGTTCAAATTGCATAACCATTCAGCATTATTGACAATGCATGCATCATTATTTTTATCACCAAATGTTAAATAGTTAGCAAATACCTTTTTAATACTAGCAATGTTTGAATCAATATCATCTTGTGTGAGAAGCCGTCGCGCTTCATCTTTGAAGGAAGGATCACCAATCAACCCAGTTCCTCCACCCATCAAAGCAATGGGGCGATGTCCGGTTTTTTGTAACCAATAAAGCATCATGATTTGAAGAAGACTTCCGGCGTGTAGACTTGATGCTGTAGGATCAAATCCAATATAAGCGCTTACAACTTCTTTTGAAAAAAGATCATCCAAGCCTTTTTCATCCGAAATTTGGTGAATAAAGCCACGTTCATTCATAATGTGTAAAAAATCAGATTTAAAGGCAAACACGAATTTTATTTCCTGACTAATATTGCATTCGTTTATATAATGAGGGGTTAGTGTACTCTCTCTACCATAAATAATGCGTATCTCACAAGAGAACGGAAAACATTGGTAACGAAAGATAATAAAACACTATTTTGCTTGTATATTTTAAGGAGGACTTCTTCTCATTGAGAGAAGATATTGTTTTTCTTCCTAAACGCAGGTTGATGTAAAAAACTAGAAAACAGTGTAAAAAAAATAAAAAGGCACTTTGTTATCAAAATGATTTCTTTCATTTTTATAAATTTCTAATGCTTTTAGGTAAGTGAAAGTATTTCAGGTGGAGGAGTAAGAAATTCACCTGTAATATGATTATCTAAATATTGTGCACATCGTTCAATAAGCTCTTTATTACATCCGCTAAAAAAATGGTTAGCACCTTCCAGTATTTCTTGTGTAACGGTAATGCCTTTTTGTGTTTTTAATTTATCCACAAGCGTTTGTACATCTTTTGGAGGAGAAACTTTATCGATATCACCGTGAATGATAAGTCCAGAGGAAGGACAAGGGGCAAGAAATGAAAAGTCATAAACATTAGGTTGAGGAGCAACAGATATAAAGCCCTCAATTTCTGGTCGACGCATTAAAAGCTGCATACCAATCCAAGCACCAAATGAATATCCAGCTACCCAACAATTTTTAGAATCAGGGTGCTGTGTTTGCACCCAATCGAGTGCAGCCGCAGCATCTGAAAGTTCTCCTATTCCATAATCAAATTCGCCTTGGCTACGACCAATACCCCGAAAGTTAAAACGTAATGTAGTAAAGCCACGTTGTTGAAACATGTAAAAAAGATCATAAACAATTTTATTGTTCATTGTTCCACCAAATTGGGGATGAGGATGTAAAATAATCGCAATTGGTGCATTTCTTTGTTGTGAAGGTTGATAACGTCCTTCCAGCCGACCTGCGGGACCATTAAAAATAATTTCTGGCATTAAATGCTCCTTAAATGCTATAAAGGCTCTCATTGACCTTGGTCGACTTTTACCATAGAATCTTTTAGTTAATCACTAGATATTCTTTTTTAAGTGCATTTTTCAAGAAAATTGCACTATTTTTTTAATCAATACATAAGATGAACGATTGTTATGTAAAATGGTTGTAAGACGCCGATATTTTGATCATAATGCGACAACACCGCTCAAGAAAACGGCGCGGGTGGCATTGCTGGAAGCCTTAGAGATCTTTGGTAATCCGTCATCTGTTCATGCGGAAGGACGTGCTGCTAAAGCTTTATTACAAAAAGCGCGTCGACAAATCGCTAAAAACCTCAACACGCATCCAGATCATGTTGTATTTACGTCTGGTGCGAGTGAAGCAGCAATGACTTTATTAACACCCTTTTATAACATGGGAAGCTCTAAAGTTCAATTTTCTCATCTTTACATTGGGGCTACTGAACATTCATCTGTTGCAGAAGGGGGACGCTTTTCTAAAGAATGCATCAGCACAGTTGCTGTTGATCAAGATGGGCTCATTAAACAAGATATATTAGCCTCTCTTTTAAGCGTTCACGATAAAACACAAGGACTTCCTCTTGTTGCTATTCAAGCCGCAAATGGTGAAACTGGTGTTATTCAACAAATAAAAGAAATAGCTGCTATCGTTCGGGATTCTGGAGGCACCCTTATTGTTGATTTGACACAATATGTAGACAAAAATTTTGTTGATATTAATCAGATGGGAGGAGATTTTTTTATACTATCTGCGCATAAAATTGGCGGTCCTAAAGGAACAGGTGCTTTTGTTTCATATGGCAACCTTTTGATGCCATATCCTCTTATTGTAGGAGGAGGGCAAGAAAAAGGTTTACGTGGAGGAACAGAAGCATTGCCGCTTATTGCTGCTTTTGGAGCAGCGATGGCTGATTGTTTTACCCCAAAAGAGATAAAGCAGTTAATGTATTTACGTAATAAATTAGAAGATGGAATACAGAAAGTGTGTACTGATGTTGAAATTTTTGGCAAAAGAGTTCAGCGTTTGCCAAACACAACTTATTTCACTGTGCGCAATATAAAAGCTGAAACTCTGCAAATTGGTTTTGATTTGGCTGGGTTTTCTGTATCTGCAGGTTCTGCTTGTTCTTCTGGAAAAGTAAAACAAAGTAGTGTCTTGGAAGCAATGGGGCATCATGTTCCCAATGGAGCAATTCGCATTTCAATAGGAAGGTGTACAACTTCTAAAGATATTGATGATTTTCTATTGTTTTTTTCTCAGATTATTAGTAACAGGTAAGGAATAGAATTTATCATTTGATAATTATAAATTAGAATTATTAAAAATAAGCTTGATTGAGATTTTTCCACTTTCCATATAATCTAAGTAGTGAATTGTTCACTTTGATTTTGTGAAAAACAAGATTTTTAGTCACCGGTTCTTGACGCCAAAAAATGGAGAAAGTTTATGCCGGCAGTACAAGAAACAATACGCCAAGTGCGTGAAATAGATGTTGATCAATATAAATATGGGTTTGAAACCAATATTGAAACAGATAAAGCTCCCAAAGGTTTAGATGAAAATATTATCAAATTTATTTCTGCTAAAAAACATGAACCTGAATGGATGTTGACATGGCGTTTGCAAGCTTTTCACCGTTGGTTGACAATGCAAGAGCCCAATTGGGCGCGTATTGAATATCCCAAAATTGATTTTCAAGAGCTTTATTATTACGCGGCTCCTAAAAACCATACAGGACCAAAATCTTTAGATGAAGTAGATCCTGAATTGTTGGCAACCTATGAGAAACTTGGCATTCCTCTCAAGGAGCAAGAAATTTTGGCAGGAGTAAGAAAACAATCTGATCCCTCTACTTTTGATGATAGTATTTATGCATCAGGACAAGTAGCTGTTGATGCAGTTTTTGATTCTGTTTCTGTTGTGACGACATTTAAAAAAGAGTTGGCACGTTCTGGCGTTATTTTTTGCTCTATTTCAGAAGCAATTATAGAACATCCTGATCTTATTAAGGAATATTTAGGAGCAGTTGTACCAGCGGGTGATAATTATTATGCCGCCTTAAATGCAGCCGTTTTTACAGATGGTTCATTTGTTTACATCCCAAAAGGGGTTCATTGCCCTATGGAGCTTTCAACTTACTTTAGGATTAATGAGCGTAACACAGGACAATTTGAACGTACACTCATTATTGCCGATGAAGATTCTTACGTTTCTTATCTTGAAGGCTGTACAGCACCTCAACGTGATGAAAACCAACTTCATGCTGCTGTTGTTGAACTTATTGCGCTGAAAAATGCAGAAATTAAATATTCCACAGTACAAAATTGGTATCCTGGTGACAAAGAAGGTAAGGGTGGTATTTACAATTTTGTAACGAAGCGAGGAGATTGTCGAGGGGATAATTCTAAGATTTCATGGACACAAGTTGAAACCGGTTCTGCGATTACTTGGAAGTATCCATCTTGCTTACTGCGTGGTGATAATTCACGTGGGGAATTTTATTCTATTGCCGTTGCAAATGGTCATCAACAGATTGATTCTGGTACTAAAATGATTCATTTAGGGAAAAATACATCAAGTCGTATTGTTTCGAAAGGTATTTCTGCTGGTTTTTCAAATAACACATATCGTGGGCAAGTTACAGCACATCGAAAAGCGAAGAATGCACGTAATTTTACGCAATGTGACAGTTTATTAATTGGTAATGATTGTGGTGCCCATACAGTACCTTATATTGAAGCAAAAAATGCAACAGCACAATTTGAACATGAAGCGACGACATCAAAAATTTCTGATGATCAGCTTTTTTATGTTATGCAGCGGGGAATTTCTGAGGAAGAAGCAATAGCGTTAATTGTGAATGGTTTTGTAAAAGAAGTTATTCAAAAACTTCCAATGGAATTTGCTGTTGAAGCACAAAAACTCATTGGTATTAGTCTTGAAGGTAGCGTTGGATAATTGTTTAGGTAAGAGCGTATTTAACGTAAAACAGTCAAAACAGGATTTAATTATGTTAGAGATAAAAAAATTACGTGCTCGGATTGTTGGGACCGATACAGAAATTATTCGCGGTCTAAACTTAACGGTTCAAGATGGTGAAGTTGCTGCTATTATGGGACAAAATGGAGCTGGAAAATCGACTTTGTCTTATTTGCTTGCTGGTCGCAATGATTATGAAGTGATAGAAGGTGATATTCTTTATAATGGGCAATCCATTTTAGAAATGGATCCAGCAGAACGTGCGTCATACGGTATTTTTCTTGCATTTCAATATCCAATGGAAATACCTGGAGTGGCAACGATGGAGTTTTTAAAAATTGCGATGAATTCTCAGCGCAAAGCGCGTGGTAATGAAGAACTTAAAATTCCTGAATTTATAAAATATGTTAAAGAGATTTCTTCAAAACTTGAAATAGATATGAACATGCTAAAGCGTCCATTAAATGTAGGTTTTTCAGGTGGAGAAAAAAAACGAGCTGAAATTTTACAAATGGCGCTTCTCGAACCTAAACTTTGTATTTTAGACGAAACAGATTCTGGTTTAGATATTGATGCGCTAAAAATTGTTGCAGATGGAGTTAATAAACTTCGGGATTCAAAACGTTCATTTTTGATTATTACCCATTATCAACGCCTGCTTAATTATATTGTCCCTGATACGGTACATGTTCTTTATAAAGGACGCATTATTAAAAGCGGCGATAAATCGTTAGCGCTCTATTTAGAACAAAATGGATATGCTGATATTATCCGTGAAGCGGCTTGAGGTCATTGAATATGAGCATGAGCGCACAGCAAGAATTGTTAAAGGTTGAAAAAGATATACTCAATAATTTTAACCGATGTATAAGCAATTTATCCGGCGATAAGACAGTCCGTAAGAGAGCTATGGAATTGTTTCAAAATACACGGCTCCCTTCACGTAAAATCGAAAGTTGGCACTATACGAATCTTCGTACGTTATTGAAATCTGTTAGTGATTTTTCAGAAGTAAATGATGGGAAATTTGTTGATTCCTTGTTTCCAGAAAAGATTGTTTTTTCTATTAAGAATGGCAAATCATCTACAGCGTCAAACATAGCAGATATTACAGTAGAACGTCTTGCAGATGCATTAAAAGAAAATTCTGTAAAGATAGATCAAATTATTTCTGATGAAGATTTTATTGGGCAATTAAACACAGCTTTTGTTACGGATGGTTGGCTTTTTCACATCCCTGAGAATACGAAGTTAACTGTTCCCATTGAATTACAAAATATTCAAATGGGGGGGCAATCCCATATTTTTTCAGACATAAAAATTGATAAAAACAGTCAAGCTGTGTTTGTTGAACACCAGATTGGCAATGATGAAGATACCTTTGTCAGTTCTATATTTTCTTTGGATATTGCTGCTTATAGTGATATTACATGGATAATTATTCGAAATCGTGGTTTCAGTTCTACACAGTTTGGCCGATTTCGTGCGGTTCTTGGTCAAGGAGCTAAATTATCGCTTTATGTGATTAATATAGGTAGCCAACTTAATCGTCAGGAAATTGATATTGAATTACAGGGAGAAGAGGCCGATTTTCAATTACGAGCAATAAATTTGCTCTCTGGGCAAACGCATAGCGATCTCACAATGAACGTTCGTCATGTTGAAGAAAAGTCAACCTCAACCGAAATTATACGCAATGTGGTTACGGATAAAGCAGTTGGTGTTTTTCAAGGAATAATATGCGTTGCTCAAAAAGCGCAAAAAACAGATGCGCGCATGGCTTGTAATAGTCTCATTCTTTCAGATGATGCGGAATTTAACGCAAAACCTGAATTAGAAATTTTTGCTGATGATGTTGCATGTGGTCATGGTGCGACGGTTGCCAATATTAATCATGATCATCTCTTTTATCTCATGGCGCGCGGCATCCCTTTTAAAACAGCTTGTGCACTTTTAATTAAAGGGTTTGTCTTCGAGCTTATTGAAGACATTAAGCAGGATAATATTCAAGCTATTTTGGGAAATATTATTAGTACGTGGTTAGAAAAAAATGTTTAAGGTACAAAATGGGAAATGACGTACAAACATTAAATTATGATGTAGAAGCAATTCGGCATGATTTTCCTCTTTTGCACCATGATGTTTATGGCAAGCGATTGGCTTATCTTGATAGTGGTGCATCTGCCCAAAAGCCGCAAGCTGTGCTTGATGCGATGAATAATTTCTATCAATGCCGTTATGCAAATGTGCATCGAGGAATGCATTTTTTATCGAATGCAGCAACACAATCTTATGAAGATGCTCGCGAAACAGTTCGTGCTTTTTTAAATGCTCAAACAGTGAAAGAAATTGTTTTTACGAAAAGTGCGACAGAAGCTATTAATACCGTTGCTTACGGTTGGGGGATGTCCAAATTGGATAAAGGTGATGAAATTGTTCTCACTATTATGGAACATCACTCCAATATTATTCCTTGGCATTTTATTCGTGAACAAAAAGGTGTGAAACTTGTGTTCGTACCAGTGGATGAGAATGGTACCTTACATATTGAAGATTTTAAAAATGCTTTAACTGATAAAACGAAGCTTGTTGCTATTACGCATATGTCCAATATATTGGGGACTATTACTCCTGTTAAAGAGATTGTTAAGCTAGCACACCAAAATGGTATCCCTGTTCTTGTTGATGGTTCTCAGGCTGCTGTACATTTAACAGTTGATGTGCAAAACCTTGATTGTGATTGGTACGTCTTTACGGGGCATAAGCTTTATGGTCCTACAGGTATTGGCGTTCTTTATGGTAAAGAATATAGGCTAGAAGAAATGCATCCTTTTCAAGGGGGAGGGGAAATGATTGAGGATGTAACTATTGACAAGGTTTTTTATAATGCTCCTCCCTATCGTTTTGAAGCGGGCACTCCTCCCATAGCTGAAGCCATTGGATTGGCGGCTGCTATTAATTATATACAGAAAAAAGATAGAAATGCTATTCATGCACATGAAACAGCACTTTTATCCTATGCACATGAAAGACTTGAAACAGTTAAATCATTGCATATTTATGGCCGTTCTCTTCATAAAGGTACTATTATATCTTTTGAAATAGAAGGCATTCATGCGCATGACATTGCTATGTTTATTGATAGGCAGGGTGTTGCCATACGTGCAGGAACGCATTGTGCACAACCTCTATTACAACATTTTGGTTTAATATCTGCTTGTCGTGCATCATTAGCTATGTATAGTAATCATACAGACATTGACCAGTTAGTGGAAGCATTAGAAAAAGCAAGGACATTTTTTAATGGCTAAATCAATTGCAGAGCATCATTCTAGAGAATCTGTCGAAACTGTAAGCGAAAATAAAAAATCTTACATATCAGCAATTCCAGAAGATGAAATTGATCGTATGACCAATGATATTATTGCTGCTCTCAAAACAGTTTATGATCCGGAAATTCCTGCTGATATTTATGAGCTAGGATTGATTTATCGTATTGATATTGAAGATGATCGTTCAGTCAAAATTGAAATGACACTCACAGCACCAGGATGCCCCGTTGCAGGTGAAATGCCAGGCTGGGTAGAAAATGCTGTAAGCGCAGTTGAAGGCGTTCTGCACGTTGAAGTCACCATGACTTTTGACCCACCATGGACACCTGATTGTATGTCAGAAGAAGCGCAAGTTGCTGTCGGGTGGTACTAAAGTACTATAACACGAATGCATTATTTACTTTTTGCAAGCATTTTTATTTGAGAACGATTATATGCGTTATAATAAACAAAAATTAGAACTCACTTGGGTTGGAAAAGAGAGACGTCCAAAATTAGAGCCTCGTATTTTATTGGAAGATACTGAAAAATCTTATCATGCGTCGCATCAAGTGTCTCCTCAGGATATTTTTGATAATAAACTCATTTTTGGAGATAATTTACTCGCGCTCAAAGCGCTTGAACAAGAGTATACAGGTAAGATAAAATGCATCTATATCGACCCACCTTATAATACTGGCAATGCTTTTGAGCATTATGAAGATGGTTTAGAACATTCCATATGGCTAAGCCTTATGAGAGATAGGCTAGTGCTGTTGCATCATTTACTTGCGGATGATGGAAGTATCTGGATATCTATTGATGACGATGAACAGGCTTACCTTAAAGTTATGATGGACGAAATTTTTGGTAGACAAAATTTTGTAAATAATATCATTTGGCAAAAAAAATTTGCTCCGCAAAATGATGCAAAGTGGCTTTCAGACAATCATGATTTCGTAATGGTCTATGCCAAAGATAAAACTGTTTGGCGACCTAATTTACTTCCTCGTTCAGTTAATATGGATGCGCGCTATAAAAATCCTGATAATGATCCACGCGGACCATGGCAATCTGGAGATTTATCGGTAAAAAGAGTGACTCCTAAGGATATTTATGAAATCACTACGCCTTTTGGACGCAAGGTGCTACCTCCAAATGGGAGAAGTTGGGCTATTAATGAAAGAACGTTTTCTAAGCTATTAGAAGATAATCGTATTTGGTTTGGAACAGATAACGGCGGAGTACCGCGTATTAAACGTTTTTTATCAGAAGTAAAAAATGGTATGGTTTCGATGACTATTTGGCCTTATGAGGAAGTAGGACATAATCAGGATGCTAAAAAAGAGGTTAAAGTTTTTAATTCTGATAATGTTTTTGCAACTCCCAAACCGGAGCGTCTCATAGAACGCATTATTCAACTTGCCACCAATCTTGGTGATCTTGTATTGGATTCCTTTGCGGGTTCTGGTACTACCGGTGCGGTTGCACATAAAATGGGGCGCAAGTGGATTATGATTGAACTTGGTGAACATTGCCATACCCATATTATTCCTCGTTTGAAACAAGTAATCGATGGCACTGATCAAGGTGGTATATCTAAAAATGTAAATTGGCAAGGTGGTGGTGGGTTCCGCTATTACCGTCTTGCGCCTTCTCTGTTACAAAAAGATCCTTGGGGACAATGGATTATTAGTCGCGAATATAATGCGGCCATGCTTTCAGAAGCTATGTGCAAACATATGGGATTTACCTATGCACCTGATGAAAACCATTATTGGATGCAGGGGTATTCAACTGAAACGGATTATATTTATGTGACAACCAATGCCATGACACATGAACAACTACGTGTTATCAGTGAAGAGGTAGGACCTCAGCGTACTTTGCTTATTTGTTGCTCAGCCTTTGATACGAAGCCAGAATCTTTTGAGAATCTAACACTTATTAAAATACCCCGTGCTATATTAGAAAAGTGTGAGTGGGGGAGGGATGATTACAGTTTAAATGTAGCGAATCTTGAACCAATGGCTGTAGTAAAAGAATCCCAAAAAGATAAAGATACTATGCAAGCAGAATTAGATTTGTTTGGATAAAGAGTAAAAAGCGGAGTTTTTCATGAACGCTGTTGAAAAAAGGATTTCTGCTCGCTTATCGTTGCGCTATCCTCAACATGAAGCCTTAAATATTTTGGTGCGAATTTTAGATAATATCAAACTTTCTAAAAATGCTGATTTAGTTGCGGATCTGGAAGTAATCAAAGATCTCTATCCTTCTGTACAAGATTTTGAACGCGATTTTCCTTCTTTTTGTTTTGCCTTAGCTACGGGGGTCGGAAAAACACGACTGATGGGTGCTTTTATCAGCTATCTTTATTTAACAGGTCGCAGTCGCCATTTTTTTATCTTGGCACCCAATTTGACTATTTATGAAAAATTAAAACATGATTTTAATCCTCAAAGTCCAAAATATGTATTCAGTGGAATTAGTGAATTTGTAGCAAATAGACCGATAATTATTACGGGTGAAGATTATGAAAGTGGTAAAGGAGTCTGCTCTGATGCACAGCAATTTCACGGGCAACAGCGTTTGTTTGAAAATAGTGATACAGCTTTCATCAATATTTTTAATATTTCCAAAATTAACACAAAAGATAATAAAAAAGGAGCTGCAAAATCCAGTGTCCCACGAATTAAACGCTTGCAAGAAACTATTGGAGAAAGTTATTTCGATTATCTCGCAAATCTTCCTGATTTAGTTTTGTTGATGGATGAAGCGCACCGTTACCGTGCATCTGCGGGCGTTTCGGCCATTAATGAATTAAAACCTGTTTTAGGCATAGAACTTACAGCGACACCGAAAACAATAGGTACAAAACCAGTAGATTTTAAAAACGTTGTTTACGGCTATTCACTTGCAGAGGCTATGAGAGATGGCTTCGTGAAAGAGCCAGCTGTCGCTACACGTAAAGACTTTCAACTGAAAAACTATACGCCTGAACAATTAGAGTATATTAAACTACAAGATGCAATTCATACGCACGAAAAAGTAAAAGCAGATTTAGTTATCTATGCTAATGATTATAAAAAGAAATTCGTTAAGCCTTTTGTTTTAGTCGTAGCTCAAGATACAGAACATGCGCGAAAATTACGTAATTTATTAGAATCTGATGATTTTTTTGCGGGTACTTATAAAGGAAAAGTTATAGAAATTCATTCAAAACAGTCGAATACAGAAGAAGATAAAAATATTCAAAAGCTGATTGCAATTGAAGATCCTAGTGAGCCAACGGAAATTGTTATTCATGTTAATAAATTGAAGGAAGGATGGGATGTAACCAATCTTTATACCATCGTGCCATTGCGTGCATCTGCTTCAGAAATTTTAACTGAGCAAACAATAGGTCGTGGATTACGTTTGCCTTATGGTCGTAAAACCGGAATAGAAGCTATTGATCGTTTGACAATCATTGCACATGATCGTTTTCAAGATATTATTGATCGTGCCAATGAGCCAAACTCAATTATTAAAAAGCATATTGAGATTGGAATAGGGGGTGATATATCATTTGAAAAATCAGATATACTCACAGTGCCAAGCCGAGCACAAACAGAATCTATACAAACGATGGTAATACGTCATTCCGATATAAACGGAGCATCTGATTTACAAGATGTCATGTTACATAATACAGCTCCATCTCTATCCACTCTCGAAGAGAAAAAAATTGCTGATATCACGTGGAATGTTATTAAAGGATATGAAAATTTACCGAGTTCTCTATCACTTTGCTCCACTGCCATACAAGAAAAAATCAGTAATGAAGTTATAGCAACCGTGCACGCTTCAAAGGATGCCCTTATTTCTGATACCACAAAGGTAGAGGCTGAGGCTTTGGTGCCAAAAGTGGTTGCAAACCTAACAAAAAATTTAGCAGAATTTATAATAGATATTCCCAATATTGTGCTTATTCCCTCTGGTGAGGTTACTTATGGTTTTTCTGATTTTGACTTGGAAAACCTAGAAAGTTTAAATTTGCAACCTATTAGTAAAGAGCTTTTAATTCGAGAATTACGCACACATAAAAGCATTTTTCTTACCTCTGAAAATGAGTATCTCAAAGAGCCTCATCTTGAAAATTATATCATTCGTAGTTTAATTGATAATGACTTTATAGATTATGACAACCATACACCATTATTACGAAAATTAGCGGGTCAGTTGGTGCAGCATTTCCAATCTTATTTACCAAATGATGCTGCCGTTGAGAATGTATTGATTCACTATCAGCATCAACTTACTGCTTTTATAGTTGCTCAATTAAAGTCACATCAGTGGGAAACACAACGGGATTATGAGGTTAGAGTTACAAGGGGATTTACAACCTTACTGCCTATTCACTACACACTACAACAAGGCTCATCTCCCATTGATTTTCGTTGTATTCCTTCTATTAAAAGCGACATTAGAACACTTGTATTTGGGGGCTTTACAAAATGCTGTTATCCTTTACAAAAATTTGATTCCGTAGAGGGGGAATTACGGTTTGCTCAAATATTAGAAGATGATATGCAAGTATTGAAATGGATGAAACCCGCACGAGGCTTATTCAAGATAGAATATGACAAAGAATCAACCTATGAACCAGACTTTGTTGTAGAAACAAAGGATGCGAGATATCTTTGTGAACCTAAAAGAGCATCTGAAATACAAAATTCTATTGTTTTGAAAAAAAGAAATGCAGCAGTTCAATGGTGTTGTCATGCGACCAATTATGCTGTTATCCATGGTGGAAAGCCATGGCATTATATCCTTATCCCACATGATGCTATTAAGGCAAACAGTAGTTTTGAAGGGTTGTGTGCAGAATTTACCATTTCAAGCGCTAGATTTAAAAGTAAATAATTTTTTCAACTTGTTGATGATAAGTTAGTATAATTCCTTAACATTATTTAATTTTGTTTTATATTTTATCTTTTTTGTTTAAGGTATGAAAAGTAAAAGAAAAATAAATTCAATTTAAAAAGATATAATAAACTATTTATTGTTCTTTTTCTTGTAAAATTTGCATACAATGAAATAAGTATAAGTAGGGAATAAAATGGGCAATTTTACGTATGACTCTGGACTTAACAAATACTACTTTTAGTTTTTTAAAACAAAATCCGACAAAAAAATTTACAGTTCGAGAAATTGCTCAATGGATATTCGAAAATCACCCTGAATCCTGTCGTGAAAAGCAAAAGTGTTCGACTGCAATAGTCACTCCTCTTGATAATGATATGGCCCTTATTCAGCAAATCGTTGCTGAAATAGGATCTAAACGTCCATACTTGCAAAAACGTCATCCCGAAATCAAAACCACTGAAGGACGCCCACGACAGTATTATTTTATGCAATCAACAGATAGTGCTGAATACGACTTCTAAAATAAATGATTCTGTTAAAGAACATGATCTTTATCCATTATTATCTAAATTCTTATGGTCAGAGCTTAAAGTTTACAGCAAGCGTATTGACGAAAAACGTTCTCGTAATAAAAATGGCGCAGGCGGAAACAAATGGCTGTATCCAGACCTTGTCGGGATGCAAGATTTAAGTTGCGAATGGCATCGTGAAATTAAAGACTGTGCTTTACAATATTTTGATAAAAAGACAAAACTTTGGTCTTTTGAAGTAAAAATTTTCATCAATCGCTCAAATTTACGACAAGCATTTTTCCAAACGGTTAGCAATTCTTCATGGGCTAATTTCAGTTATCTAGTTGCTAGCGAGATTTCAGGTGTTGATACGTTAAAAGAACTTCGGACTCTTTCAAGTTTACATGGCATTGGATTTATAAGACTTGATAAGGAAAACTTTTCCGAGAGTCAAATTATGCTTCCTGCAAAAGAGCGTAATGAAATTGACTGGGATACCGCTAATAGATTATTAGAGGAAAACAAAGACTTTTTTCATTATATTAAACTCATTCGTCAATTTTATCAAACTGGTGAGATTCGCCAATCTGATTGGGGCCATTCCCCATAATATACTTCAAGGTTCCTATCATTCTCAAAATTTTTGATTTATCTTTGATCGCTTTTCTCCCACTATTAGCGTGAAATTGCTAATTACATTTTGAAAATGTGCTCATTCATATCCCTTAAAAAAAGTTTTACTAACTTCTGTTTTTTTCAAAGCAATAACAAATTAACATCATAAGGGAAGAGTTTTTACTTTACTACGAAAATGTTTTGTTTGCACTATAAAGGGTTAATTAAAAATCTTAATTGCTAATATATTAGAAATAAGTTCTTTTATCTTTTACAAAAATGTCAATAGACTTTAGATAACTCCTGACAGACTTACTCTTTAATAATACCACATGCTAAACGATCCCCACCTCCGCCAAGGGGTAATGGCTTATCGGATTGATTGTCTCCTCCTAAATGAATCATTAACGAGTGCCCTTTAATCTCTGAGAGTTTTTTAATTCGTGGAGCAAGAACACTCATTGTTGAGTGCCCTTTATCATCGACATAAAGTGCCGGTAAATCACCAAAGTGGCCATTAACGTTATAAGGTCCAAGATGTTTGTTAGTATGATCCGGATCATAATGTCCACCCGCAGCACCACCAATTACATCACCTTTCGTATCACATGAAGGGTTTATATGCACATGAAAACCGTGTAACCCCTCTGGCAAAGTAGATAAATTGGGCACAAAAATCAAACCATGTATGTTTTCTTCAATTTCAATTGTGCCAATAGGCTTTTTTACGTTTCTGTTTTCTAGCTTATAAAGCTCTACTTGCACAGATTTTGCGAATACAATAGTATCACAATCTATAAATGCTAAAAAAGACAGTAAACATAAAATATTTCTATTTATATAAAACATTTTATTTATTTTAAATGACCTTTAATAATTCTATGTAATATACATAATATATTTTATAAAGAATGCTTTTTATGGAAAGTACGATTAACAGAAAAAAATTGTAAGCTAAAAATATCACTCTTTTTTACCTTTAAACACATCTAGAAATCTTCCCTATCTTACCAAGAAAGCATTTTATAGATCAGTATTTATATCGCGGATACATTTCTTCAAGAGATGCTTCTAAAAAAGCAGATTTTGTTAAAGTGTTGTGAGAAAAATTAAATCAAGAAATTTTGACAATTTATCCAGTACGTTATCCATAATATAACGCGGATTTTATAAAATATAAAACATATAACTTGTTGTTTATCTTTATTTTAGCAAAATATTTCTATTCAAAGCAAAGTTAAATGACGCAAATTTTCTACTCATTATGAAATTTATAAGAGAAATAACTATCGTGATATATATAAATCTCTTATAAAAACACAAAACGTACCAACCAAAATACCCATTATTGATCCTATTATTGCACCCATTATCGTTCCGGCGAAAAATGCTATACTTATACCTCTTGCGATAATTGGACCAAATCCTGGCAGGGCAATATAACCATAAGCTGCGAGGATTGCCGCAATTGCTCCTGATACGCTACCATTTAAACTCCCAATAAAAGCGAGTTCTTTAATAGAATGACAGATTTTTTTGAAAAAGGTTTTTTCACAGTTATTAGAACCAAAATTGCTATAAGCTTTCAAATCAATCATATTTTTTTCTTTCATTTTGCATGCTAACTGTCCCAGAATAATCAACTGATACGAGAAAGGAATACTTTTTAGATTCTATCAAAGCGCGCCAAATTCCTTTATCATCTAAACGTAATCGTTTGATATTCGTGAAACCATTTTGCATAAGACAGTTTTTTATTTGCGAAGCAGTAAATGAATTTTGCCCTGGTTTAGTGATATCTTTGATAAAGCTATACGTAGAAGTTTGACAATAGGGGACATAAAAAATTTTACTTATTGAATCTGTGACAAGAAACGAGAGATATATTATTATCATAAAAAAAATACTTGATTTTAAAATTTTACTTAATCTCATCTTATCACTATCTCTTGAAACGATATTTCATTAACCTTTATATTGCTAACGAGTTCCAAAAAATATTTTATTTTCAATATTATAATTAACAACACAAATTTTTGAAGATTTATGTTAGTCAATTAAAATTGTTTTTTTATTTTCTTATAAGAAAAAGTAACGTGAGCATCTTTTGTTAACAGTTTTAGCTATCTCGTTTTTTATTTTAAAATATAATTTTATAGTATTTATATTATAATTTATATAAAACGATACTTATAACGAGTAGCGATAAACTTTACGTATATTATTTTTGATATGTTTTATAAAGCTGTTTTTTAGTACATGGCACTTATAGGAGATGTCACCTCTTTGCAAAAATGTATGTTATTCAGAAAAAGTACATCTCTTATAAATGAGTTTCATTTTATTCATAAAACATACACTAAAATATTATGTAATATTTTTTTTAAAAGTGTGAGATAATAAAATTTCAACCGTTTTCCATGATTTGCTTTGAATTATTGTCTAAATTCAAAGAGATATATGTTTCTTGTTTCAATTTTGTTTTTTCATATTAATATTATTTAGTGATTTGGTTGGGAGTATTCGTATAATTTCTTTTAACCCGTAATTGGGATACATTCCTGTTCGCATAAATAATTTACGTAAGAGTGAGCAATTACGTAATAGTCCAAGCCCAGCGCTTCGTATGATGTGAATAGGCAACATATTAGAAAGGAGAGCAAAATTGAGCATATGAACAGCCCCGCTCCGGATCAATATATCAGATTTGCGATATTTGTTATAATGTGAAACAATTGTTTCAGAGTTAAAAGCAGATATTTGATTGGGTAAAAGATCAACCAAAGTTTGAACATCGCGAAACCCTAAATTCAATCCTTGTGCCCCAATAGGAGGAAAAACATGGGCTGCTTCACCCACTAAAATCGTTCGGTTGGCCGCAAAACGATGCGAAATAAGTCCTGAAAGCGGCCATGCTTGAATTGGCGTTTCCAAAGTCAGCTTTCCAAGCATTGATTGCATCTGTTCTTCAATTACTTTTGCAACTACTTTTGAATCTATATTCAATAATTCTTTAGCACGAGAAGGATTAACAACCCATACAAGACTCGATCTACGTCCTGGTAGTGGAACCTGTGTAAATGGACCATTTTCTGTGTGAAATTCAGTTGACGTATTTTGATGAGAAAAATCATGAGAGAAATTAAGAACGAGGGCTGTTTGCGAATAGTTCCACTGTTTGACACCTATTCCAGCTGCTGCTCGTGTTAAAGAGAGACGCCCATCAGCAGCGACAACAAGCGAGGTTTGAATAACACTGCCATTTGCAAGAGTAATACGTATATGATTCTTTTTATGATGAAAAGATTTTGCCGAAGAAACAAATCTTATAATATTGGGCCTATGCGTAACAGAATCGACTAAAGCATTGTTTAACTGTATATTAGGGATATTATAACCAAAAGCCTCCTCACCAATTTCAGCAGAAGAAAAATTCACAGCAGGAGCACGTACAATTCTAGAGGTTATATCTATGATTCTAATAAAAGATAAAGCTGCTGCATGATTTTTAAGAATATTCCAAATATTGAGTTTTTGAAGCATACGTATTGCTGGCATCATAAGGGCAGTTGTCCGTAATTCATTTGCATGAGAAGGTGGACCAATAAGACAAACAGAGCACCCCATATCTGCAAGACTAAGCGCTGCCAACATACCGACTGGGCCCGCACCAATGATAGCAATATCCTTACACTCGTTTTTTTCAAATATCACAACTACTTAAGCCTTTCCCCATTCACCAAATATTTTAATACTTCTAAATCAAAAAAAACCTTTTTATTGTATGAAGCCATTCTATTATATTATGTCATAAATAATGTAATATAAAAAGGTAACCTTTTTATGATAAATCATACTATAATATAAATGGCGTGTCGGTAGATGAATGAAAACTTTAGAAACGAGGATAAGAGAACTTTGAAACGTAAGCTAACAAAAAAAATCAAAACAAATACTGATTTATTGCGCCATAAAAAAGTAACAATGCCACAAGCAAAAGCCTTTTCTGTCCATTTACTCACAGCTTCGGGTTCATTTTTAGCATTTCTTTCTCTTATATCGGCGTCTCAAAAAGAATGGATTGCCATGTTTTGTTGGCTTGGACTTGCACTTCTCATTGATGGTATCGACGGACCGATTGCGCGCAAACTTGATGTTAAATACGTACTTCCAACATGGTCTGGAGAACTCTTAGATAATATCATTGATTATGTAACTTATGTTTTAATTCCAGCTTTTGCACTTTATCAAAGTGGTTTAATGGGTTCAGGATTGTCATTTTTATTAAGTGCTATCATTGTCATTTCATCAGCTATTTATTACGCAGATACTGGAATGAAAACCAAAGAAAACTTTTTTAAAGGGTTTCCTGTAGTTTGGAATATGATGGTTTTCACGCTTTTTGTAGTAAATCCAAGAGAGTGGATCACTTTTACCATTATTGTCTTATCGGCAATCATATCTTTTTTACCAATTTATTTCATCCATCCAGTAAGAGTCATCCGTTTGCGGTGGCTTAATTTTCCAATTTTTCTCTTGTGGTGTTCTTTTGGTGCTATCGCTTTCTTTTATCAGCTTAATGCTCCATATTGGGTTAAGATAGGGATTTCAGTAACAGGTATTTATATGTATTGTATTGGTGCTGTCATGCAGTTATTTCCTCAATTTGGAGCAAAAAGCATAATAAAACAATAAGATAGTAAATATTTTAAGATGAGAATAAAATGCAAATTGATTTTGGAGCAGGTGGTGATATCTCTTTTACAAAAGAGGGACATGCTGGTATTATAAAGCTCACACGTCCTTCAGCATTAAACGCTCTTAATCAACGAATGGTTTTTGCTTTAAGGAAAGCTCTTAGTACGTGGGAAACAGATGAGGAAGTTTCTTGCGTTTTAATTGAAGGGGAGGGGCGTGCTTTTTGTGCTGGTGGAGATGTTGTGGAAATCTACCGTATGAGAAAAAAATCCTCCTCTTACCAATATTTTAGTAATGAATATAGCTTAAATGCTTATATTAAGCGTTTTCCAAAACCTTACATTTCTTTCTTGAACGGTATTTGGATGGGAGGAGGGGTCGGTATTTCTATATACGGTTCACACAGAATTGTTACAGAAAATACACTATTTGCTATGCCAGAAGCTGCTATTGGATTTTTTCCAGATGTTGGCGCAAGTTTTTTCTTACCATCTCTTCCCGATCACTTTGGTATTTACCTTGCACTAACTGGCACATGCATAAAATGGGGAGATTGTTTAAACTTAGGGTTAGCGACACATGCTGTTCCTGAAATTGAATTAGATTACATTAAAAAAGCTATTATTGAGCAAGGAAATCCTAAATTAGCATTAAAAGAGCGAGCAATAACAAGAAACAATGAAACAAACCATGAAATACGTTGTGTTATCAGTACTTGTTTTAGCACCAATACGTTAGAGGAATGTATTGAATTGCTTCATAAAAAAAGCAGTGAAGGTATCTTATTTGCTAAAAAATGTTATGATATTTTACAATCACGTTCTCCGATAAGTTTAAAAATTATCTGGAGACAAATGAAACAAAATTCTTCCCAAACTTTGGAAAATTGTATGAAAATTGAAAATCGCATTGCACATCATATGATTACTTCACATGATTTTCATGAAGGTGTGCGCGCAATGTTAATTGATAAAGATAAAACACCTAAATGGCAACCACACAAACTTTCAGATGTAACGGATGAAATGATAGATGCTTATTTCCAACCTGTTGAAAAAGAATTATTATTTTGAAAGATAATCCTAAAAAAAAGATTTCCAAAATCGATTTGGTTTATAGTTGTTATTTGAGATTTGTAGCATTCACTTGCTTAAGTTTAAGTGCTTTTTACTGGATACGTCTTGTTGGTGTATTTCCCGGAGTTTTATGGCGTTTTGATCTTATGCCATGGCAGTGGCAGTTTTTATCAATGACATTGGCTATTGTTTATCCTATCGCATTAATTGGACTTTGGATGTATTCACCATGGGGCATTGTTCTATGGTGCATTGCAGTTTTTACTGAGACACTAGCGATTTATTATTCCAATTCCCTTTATCAACTGTTTATACCACTATTTCATGGAATATTACTCTTAGCTTTTATAATACTACAAATTACAATGATTTTTCTAAAAAGAAATCATACAAAAGATTCTTAAATAATACGATTCAAGTTTTCGGGCCAGAATGACTGGCCCGATTTTCAATTTTCAAAAGGTATAATTTCTTATTTCAAAAGGTATAATTTCTTAAGGTATAATTTCTTATTTCAAAAGGTATAATTTCTTAAACAAGAGGAACCCACCACAAGTCCCAAGGGCTAGTAGCTTTTGTAGAAAATATCCATAGTAATGTTGCGATCGCGCCCCAGTTTCAAAAGGTATAATTTCTTAAACAAGAGGAACCCACCACAAGTCCCAAGGGCTAGTAGCTTTTGTAGAAAATATCCATAGTAATGTTGCGATCGCGCCCCAGATTGCCGGTATCATATAATACATATCCTTTCCATATATAAAAGTTCCATAATATATATTATGCGACAATACGATATTTTGATCAAATCAAAACAGAAACAGGACAAACCCTAATTTGGACATATTAAATCGTATTTATGTCGCATAATTCATTTTTTAAACAAAATTATGTCAAAAATTTGACTTTAAGTAATATTACTTAAAGTCAAAAAAAGAATAACTAATATAATATAAAAAAAATTACTGTAGTAATTTACAACGTTTCATATATGCGAGATCATTCAAAACGGCATTACGGTTATTTAAAGCTGAAATTTCATTGCTTTCACTTGACTTTACATTCAGAAAAAACAAGGCAGGAATAAATACAACACTTGCTGCTGTTAAAGCTACATTTTTATTTCTTGCTTTAGAACGTTCTGCTATTGTAGCGTCAATTTGGCGTTTATTCGCAAAAAACTCCCGTTGAATATCGGCGCAACTCATTGCTCCATCGTGTAATGTTGTAACTGAAATATTTTTTTCTAAACGTCCCCCACATGCTGATAAAGAAACAGCTAAAACCACAACACATTTAGTTAACAGAAAATTAGATTTCTAGATTTGTACATCTGTTTCAAAAACAAGTCCTTGATGTGCAGGCTCAACATATGGTGGGACATAATTTACAACTTTATCGTAATCAAGTGATCTATCCATATGTGTGAGTATGGCTTTTTGGGGTTTTAAATATTTTATCCATTGTAACGCTTGATCAACGGAAAGATGGCTTGGGTGAGATTCAAATTGCAAAGCTTCGATAATTAGAACATCCAAATTCATTAATTTTGGCAACGTTTCTTCAGGAAATTTACTAACATCTGTACAGTACGCAACATTACCAATACGAAAACCTAAAGAATGGATGGTTCCGTGACATTGTAAGTGCGTATTGACAGTTATTGCTCCTCCCTGCCCCTGAATTATAAATTGGCTATTTTCATTGATAGTATGCGCTTTTAAAATGGGTGAATAAAATGAACCTTTTGGCTTTTGAAAACAATATCCGAATGCATTTTTTAAATGCTCCAGTGTAAACGCATCTGCATAAATATCTATTAAACATTTTTGTGCAAGTGCATAACTGCGTAAATCATCAATACCGTGAATATGATCTGCGTGAGAATGCGTATAAAGGGCAGCATTAAGATAGTTCACGCGAGCATCGATCATTTGTGATCGAAAATCTGGACCAGTATCAATAACGACAGTTGTTTTTTTTCCTGATGTATGAATGCGTTCAACTAATAAAGAACTTCTGTAGCGTTTATTTTTAGGGTTATTGGAATCACAAGCTCCCCAATCACCATTGGGGCGTGGAACTCCTGGAGAGGAGCCACAGCCTAATATTGTAAATCGGTACCGATTAAACATGCTTTTTGCCTTATTTCATTTTACCAAATAAATGAAAAGCATTGCGCGTTGTTATCTGAGCTATTTCCTCAATACTTAAACCAATTGTTTCAGCCAAAGTAGCCGCTGTATAGCGTACAAAAGATGGTTCATTCGTCTTACCTCGATGGGGAACAGGTGCTAAGAATGGTGCATCTGTTTCCACTAATAAGTTCTCATGAGGTACAATTTTTGCTATCTCACGAATTTCAAAAGCATTTTTAAAAGTAAGAATACCTGAAAAGGAAATATAACCACCAAGTTCAATGCCAGCACGAGCAAGTTGTATCCCAGACGAATAACAGTGAAGTACAAATGGAAAAGCCCCTTCTTTTATCTGTTCTCGTAATATTTGCTCCATATCTCCATCAGCATTGCGTGAATGTATAACAAGAGGCAACTGTGTTTTTCTAGAAGCAATAATATGTTCTTGAAAAATTTTCTTTTGCTCTTTTGGTGAAGAATAATCATAATGATAATCGAGCCCTACTTCCCCAAACGCGACGATTTTGGGATGCTTGGATAAATTGATAAGGTTTTCAGCTGTAATATTTTGTTCTTCATGGGCATTATTAGGATGCGTACCAACGGAACAAAATACTTGATTATAGGCTTGTGTAATTGCTAAAAGCTTATCCAATTTACGAACATGGGTTGAAATCGTTATCATACGTTTAACATTAGCATCTAACCCCCGTTGGATAACATTATCCAAATTTTGCGCAAAGTCCTCAAAATCAAGATGACAATGTGTATCAATCAACATAATGAATATCGTCTTTCTTCAGAATATAACGGGGAAAGATTGGCTCTGGTGTCGGAAGATCAAGACCCTCTTGAATCTTTGAATGGCTTATATGATGCAATAACCGATCCTCTTTAGCAATAGCAAGACTGTCAAGAAGCTTTTCTGCTGATTGTGGTATGAAAGGCAACAGCATAATTCCTATTCGCCGCAAGATTTCTACAGTTATATAAAGAACTGTAGAAAATCTTTCTGGATTGTTTTTCCGTAAACTCCAAGGTTGTTCGTTGGCAAAATAGCGATTTGCATCTGCTACAACTGAAAAAATAGCTGAAAGTGCTAAATGCACTCCATGAGAAGACATAGCTTGACGCATAGTTTCAAGCGCTTGAAGAGATTGTTTTAAAAGCTGTTCATCTTGAAGTAAAAATGCAGCTGGTATAGGAATTTTTGCATCGCAATTTTTGGCAATCATAGACAAAGAGCGCTGTGCTAAATTACCAAGATCATTCGCAAGATCCGCATTAATGCGATTCACAAAACTATCATGGCTATAACTACCATCTTGTCCAAATGGTACTTCACGAAGAAGAAAATAGCGGAGCTGATCAAGACCATAGTGATTGACCATGTCAAAAGGATCAATGACGTTTCCAATGGATTTTGACATTTTTGTGCCGCGATTGAGTAAAAAACCATGAGCAAAAATATGTTTAGGCAATTCAATTCCAGCAGACATTAAAAATGCTGGCCAATAAACAGCATGAAAACGAATAATATCTTTACCAATGATATGAGTGTTTGCAGGCCAAAAATTACGTTTTTTTGAACTCTCATCGAAAAAGCCAATTGCTGATAGATAATTTGTCAGAGCATCAACCCAGACGTACATAACGTGTTTTGGATTATTTGGAACAGTAACTCCCCAATTAAAATTTGTCCGTGAAATAGAAATATCTTTTAAACCTGATTTGATAAAACTTATAATTTCATTGCGCCGTTCGAGTGGTGCAATAAAGTCAGGATGTTTTTCATAATATTCAAGAAGTTTTTTTTCATAACCGGAGAGTTTAAAAAAATAACTCTCTTCCTCGTTCCATTCAACCGGAGAGCCTAACTCCTTTTCACGACGAATGTTATCTTCTCCAACCTTCGTATCCTTCTCTTCATAATACGCTTCCTGACGAACTGAATACCAGCCCGCATAAAGTCCACGATAAATATCGCCATTTGCTTCCATCCTTTTCCAGATCTCTTGACAAGCTTGATCATGGCGCTCTTCTGTCGTACGAATAAAATCATCGTTAGAACAATTTAATACTGCAAGCATTTTTTGAAATATAGCACTATTACGATCTGCAAGTTGCTTAGGCGTCATACCCAATGCTTCTGCTGTCTGCTGCATCTTTAAACCGTGTTCATCCGTACCAGAGAGAAAAAATACATCTTTGCCATCTAATCGTTGAAAACGAGCTAAAGCGTCACTTGCAATCGCACTATAGGCATGTCCAATATGTGGAGTACCATTAGGATAAAAAATTGGAGTTGTTATATAATATATATCACGCATGTCATACTCGTTATAAAACGTAATCAAAGATTACAAATGGCATAACGTCTGTTAATTGTGTTGTCACGCAAAAACCTCACTCTCGCGAATGATCTTATGAACTTTTAAAAGCAGACTTATAATAAATTGCTTTTTATCAAGATTAAATGATTGTATCTCCCTTATTTCTTGATGAATCTCTTGCCACATTTGCGCGCACCTTTTTGAGAGAAACAACTCTCCTCTTTCAGTGAGCATGATAGCTCTTTCTTGAATTTTATCAAGAATTTCATCGCTAAACTGTTGAAATTGAATATCTGAAGAAAGTGGGGAAAGTGTTTGAGCAAGAGTGTGTACGATAGCGGGATTGTAAACAGATTGCTTCAAGAAAGTATCAATGGTTTGAACAATTTCAAATCCGCCATGAAAAATAAGTAAGGCAGCTTTTCTAGGACTTCCTTTAGATTTTTGAATAATCATTTCAACAGTTTTTTTATCAGTTAAATCCTGATTGGAAAAAACGTGTGTAATGACTTGTTTCATCTCATCATGATGCAATGGTCGTAAAGAGACCTGTTGGCATCGTGAGCGAATTGTTGGAAGCAGTCTTCCTAGAGAGTGTATAATAATAATGAATAAAGTTTTTTCAGGAGGTTCCTCGAGCGTTTTAAGAATTGCATTAGCCGCATTTCTATTCATATCATCCGCAGAATCAATAATAACAATGCGCCACCCATTATCTTGCGATGTCTGATTTAAAAAATGCATAACATCTCGGATATCATCAATGAGTATACCTGTTTTGAACTTTTGGGTTTTTAAATCAAAGCGACGTGAAATGTGCAAAAGACCAGGATGACTGCCCTGCATAATTTGTCGCCACGTAATAGAATTACACTCTGGTTGCAGGAAATCACTCTTTTGAGAGCTTAAAATATTCCAAGCAAGATGAAATGCCAATGTAGCCTTTCCAATCCCACGTTCTCCTTCAAATAATAATGCATGGTGTAAACGCCCTTCCTTATGCATTTGTGCCAAAAAATGACGAGCATCCTCATGACCAAAGATCATACTATTCTGTGAAGGTGATAAAACTGTATCAATATCATCATATTTGCGTAAAGAATTTACGTCATTCATATAAAATGGTCCATCATCGCTTGGTCACAAATATTTTTTATTTGGTCTGCAACAGTGCGCATTGTATTTGTAGCATCAATTACACGAAACCTATGAGGTTCCCGTTCTGCCAGCTGAAGAAAAGCTTTGCGCCTTTGTTCTTGAATCTCAAAATTATCTTTTTCAAAATAATCAATCGTTTCTGCTTTTTTTATGTAATTTACGTTTTCCAAGAACCTTCGAGTATTTGCACGTTTCATAGCATATTCTGCCGATATATCTAACAAAAATGTCAAATGAGGCATTATTCCATTGAGTGCAACATGTTCTAAAACGGAAAGAATAGTAGAACTTACTTTACCATTGAGTCCTTGATAAACACGTGTAGAATCAATAAAGCGATCACATAAAACGACTTTTCCTTCTTGCAAAGAAGGCGCGATAACCTCGGTAACATGATCGACGCGTGCGGCTGTAAACAAGGCAGCTTCAATTAAAGGTTCATACTGTTGTGTCTGACCCGATAATAAAATATGGCGTATTATTTCTGCACCTAATGTTCCTCCTGGTTCTCGCGTTATAACAACTTCATAGCCTTTGTCTTTGAGATGGTCGGCAAGAAAAGAAATTTGTGTTGTTTTCCCTACTCCGTCCCCTCCTTCAAAGGTAATAAAATAACCTGACACGTGTAAACCTTAATCCTTATTAAGCATGTACTATAAATATTTTCGTAACCATCCAATTGTTATTTCATAGAACGCATCTTTTACTTTTTTCAAGAAGTTTCCCTCCTGAACATTTCTTCCAGCAAAAACTGGTTTTTCAAGAAGAAGTTTTTTATCTTCTAAAATTTGAATAACACCAACTGGTTGCCCTAAAGCAATAGGAGCTTTCAATGGACCATGATATTTAATTTTTGCTTTAACATTCACTTTTTTTTCATTCAAAAGCATAAAATTTACTGATTTTTTAACAATAAGTGGAACAGAATTGTGAATTCCGCCATAAACAGAAGCATAACCAACCGTTTCCCCTTTTGTAAAAACCGTTTTAAGACCAAAAGCTGTCATTCCCCATTGAAGAATGCGTTCTACTTCTTTTGTATATCCTTTACCATCTTGCAAACCATTTACTGCTAAAAAAAGGCGTCGATGATTTTTATAAACTGAAGCAACCATTGAAAAACCTTCTTTTTTACTATAACCAAAACCGAAACCTTCTATACCAATTTCCTTAGAAATAAGAGGATTTTTATTGCGTTGAAAAATTTTATTCCAAGTAAAATGAGGTTCACGATAAAGGGCATAATAATGGGGATATTCATGAACGATATGACGCGCTAGTACAATCATATCACGTACTGTCACAAACTGCCCCTCTTGAGGAAGCCCTGTCGCATTAACAAAATGGCTATGTGATAATCCGAGTATTTTAGCTCTCTGATTCATCAGCTTCGCGAAATTAGCTTCACTTCCTGATATTCCCTCAGCAAGAATAATAGCGGCATCATTTCCATTGACAATAATTAAACCACGCAAAAGATCAGAAACACTAATTTCTGTATTCACTTTCGCAAACATAGTGGTTGTACCGGAAGGTGCCCCACCTTTTTGCCAAGCATTCTCACTTACCTTGAACTCTTGTGTATTGCTTAACAAGCCTTCTTTTAATTGATGAAATATAACTTCAGCCGTCATCAATTTTGCTAATGAAGCAGGAAAAAAAGTAATATCACTCTGTTTTTCAAAAAGTACTGTATCTGTGTCATTATCTAGTAACAGTAATTGCGATGCAGAATTTTGAAATTTTTGTGCTCTCCCCCACCCGCTCAGTGTAAACATCATAAATAAGGTAAATAAAATGCTTAATAGCACACGCATAGTCGATTCTCCCGTATCTAAAGAATCAACATAAAGAAACCTCTTATGCAAGAAAAGATTTGTCTATTTTTGCAAAGAGAGAATCATCCAAAAATGAGAACAGTTTTTTATTTTCGCTCTGTATTATCAAACGAAACCAACATGCTACACTTTCTTTTTCGTTTTTCGCGTAGGATTTATTTTTAATGTCTTAAACGCACGCCAAGCGTAGTGATGCTTTTAAAGCGTTACCTTTTTCATAACAATACGCAACACGCAATACACAAACTCATTTTTTTATTTAAAATGAAAATCTTACTACAATTAACTACCTCTAATCATCTATAATTTTTAAATTATAGATGATTAAAAACAAACATTATTTTTCTCAAAACACTTGTAATTAATTAACTCGCATTTTTTTGCTTGACTTATTTATAAAAGCTACTTGATCAAAAAACATCGGCTTATCAATCAAAACGAGACCAATTTCCGGCAATCTTATTGAAAGAATTTTATTGAGTTGTTTTTGTTCAATTATAGCTTCATCTAATTGTTTGTGATTATTTACACCGAATCTCTTTAGCACGATATTTTCTTTCTCTTTCGAAATCCCCGCCAATACGAACGAGGACGGAGAGTCATCCCCTGATATATAAGAAGCCATTAAATAAGCGCTATCATAATAACCAACAGGTGCTTCAGAAATATATTCCACTTTAACATTTGCTACACCTTTATTTGCATAACCTAGTATTTCCGCAGCTTGCTTTGATAAATCAATAATTCTATCTTTCATAAAAGGGCCGCGATCATTCACTCTGACAATGATAGAAGAGCCATTTTTTAAATTAGTAACACGAGCATAACTAGGTAAAGGCATTGTGGGATGAGCAGCAGTTAAAAGATTCATGTCATAGACCTCGCCATTTGCGGTTAAACGCCCATGAAAATCTGAACCATACCATGATGCTTCTCCAACACGTTTATAGGTTGGATCATTTTTGGGATAATACCACTTTCCTTTTATTTGATAAGGTTTACCGACAATGGCACGCCCACTTCTCTTTTCTTTTGATTGATTTTTCTTACTTGAATTTTTTTGAGAAAGAACAGCAATATTCACGTCAGTCGCTTTATTATTGTAAAAATTTTTTATTGCAAAATGTGCTGTTTGGCTCGCACAGCAAGATACCAATAACTGGGAAACAACCACTACAGAAAGAAATTGAAATGTTGAATTAAGAATGGGAGTAAACTTCTCTTTGCTATTTAAAAGCATTTGTCAGCCCGCTTATTTTTAATTAAGTATTTACTGCAAAAATCACATTGTACCTTATATGCGATAGGGAAATTTACATTTTCGGATGATTCCCCTCGCGCACCCATAATAGCCTGAAAATTTACTATTTATCAACAAATTAATACATTATTAATATCTTTATAATCTTCACAAGAAAAAATACCATTTCATAGACGTAATGAATGAATTAAAAAATTATATAAATCAATATATTAGTTAAAAATATGATTTCGTAATATATAATTCGTAATATATAAATTGTGAATACGTAGAATGAATCTCATAATGAGTAGTAAATTATTTTGATTATGTAGAAAAAGCCTAGTCTAAGGGGAAAATCTAATAATTATACATTATTTTCTTGGAATTTTAAAATCACCTATTGGTGAGCGCGCAGGGATTCGAACCCTGGACCTACTGATTAAAAGTCAGTTGCTCTACCTGCTGAGCTACACGCTCACACACAAGCCATTTTGCTTGTAGTAAGTGAGTGGAACATACGGTTGACTTTTCATTTGGTCAACACCTTTCGAAAAAAATATTATTATTTCTGTTCAGTTATCAATACTTTTCTGTCTTTTCTCTTTTCTAAGCTTGAACAAAAGGAATCATTTAAACATGCAAATGCCTCATAGATTCTAAAACAATAAGGGTAAATATTTCAAAATTTATGAGAATAACTAGAGAGTATACGTAAAAATGGTGAATTGAGTTTTAGAACATAAATAACAATAGCTACTCTCGTTGAAGTTAACGAACACAGAAAGAGAACGATACATTTATCAGAAGCTATGAGGGTTATATCATTTAGAAATACGACTATTCATTTTTTATCTTTAAATGTTTTGTTCCTTCACCTTCCAAATGCGAGCATAACCTCAACAATGCAAAATGGACATATAATGGACATATACTAGAAACCTATGACTATACAAAAATAAAGTAGATATGGAATTCAATACAATTGGAATAATGTTAAAAAATATCATTAATGATTGAAAAAAGCAATAAACATTTTAAATTATATATAATTTTACTGAAAATAAAAATAACCCCTGAGAGAATTCTAAATGTACATTGTATTGTCATTCCTATTAAATTGACAAAATACCTTTTTAACTGATCTCTTTATGTTATGCTAAAAATTACAGGATGCGATGTTATATTATTAAAATATATAGATAACTCTTATAAAAGATATTACATAATTTATTATTAATATAATTCATATTAATTAAAATAGTAAAATATATTTAATAAATATAATTATTATATAAATAATATTGTCGTGATTTGCCTATTTTTGTTTTTTGGCTGGAATACTGAATGTTGACATGTAAACAATATGAGCTACTCTTGTTTATCCACAATCATATAAAAGAAACTGGTGTTCCTCCCTCTTTTGATGAAATGAAAATTGCATTGCAGCGTTCCTCAAAATCTGGAATTCATAAGCTGATTATAGGCTTGGAGCAACGAGGCTTTATACGCCGTTTGCCAAAACGTGCTCGCGCAGTAGAGGTTATTCGCCTTCCCAATAAGATAACATTTAATCTGTCTTTAGCTCGTAAAATTTCCCCCAGTGTGATAGAAAAAAATAAAAGAGAAATATCAAAAAAAATTGATAATTTTGATGCGCAAGAGAAAAAAAATATTACTATTCCCATTATGGGCCGTATTGCTACGGGTGTACCTGTCTCTGCTATATTACAACAAACAGACACTCTTTTTTTACCACAAGATATGTTTAATTCAGGTGAGCACTATGCTTTAGAAGTCAAGGATAATTCTATGATTGAAGCTGGTATTCTTGATAAAGATACTGTAATTGTTAAACGTCAAAGTACAGCAACATCGGGTGATATTATTGTCGCATTCATTGATAAAAAAGAAGCGACTTTAAAACGTTATCGACGTAAAGGAACCACTATTCTATTAGAAGCTGCAAATCCTCACTATGAAACACATATATATGGTTCTGAGCGTGTACAGATACACGGTAAACTTATTGGACTTATTCGCAAATATTAAAAAATAAAAACGTTTTCCTAACCTGCTCTATACATTTAGTAAGAAATTATTTTGTACTTTTTATATTATGTCACATGTATTAATAAAATATACGCACTCATAAGATAGAGCATTTTTTATTCTTAACGAAGTAAAAATCGCATAAAATTTAATTGCGTAAAGTTGTAGGATTTATCATGGTAGCACCTCGTATTAGTTTTGTCTCCCTCGGATGTCCAAAAGCATTGGTAGATTCTGAGCGAATTATTACTAGACTCCGATCTGAAGGTTATGAAATTTCACATAAGCATCAAAGTGCTGATCTCGTTATTGTGAATACCTGTGGTTTTCTTAATTCTGCCCGAAGTGAATCATTAGCCAATATTGATGAAGCTCTCAAAAAAAATGGAAAAGTTATTGTAACTGGGTGTCTTGGTGCTGCTCCTGATGTTATTCGTCAAGCATATCCTAATGTATTAGCCATTATAGGACCGCAAGCTTATGAAAGTGTTATACAAGCTGTTCATACAGTAATTCCCCCAATTCATGATCCATTTATCGATTTAGTTCCCCCACAAGGTATTCGCTTAACACCTCGCCATTATGCTTATTTAAAAATTTCTGAAGGATGTTCTAATCGATGTAGTTTTTGTATTATCCCTACTCTGCGTGGTAATCTTACTTCACGTCCTATCAGTGAGGTTCTTCGCGAAGCTGAAAAGCTTGTACAGGCAGGCGTAAAAGAACTTTTGGTTATTTCACAAGATACAAGCGCTTACGGCTTTGATATTAAATATCGCGAAAATCCTTGGAAAGATCGCACAGTAAAAACCAAATTTTTCGATCTTTGTTATGAATTAGGCAAGATGGATATTTGGATACGCATGCATTATGTCTATCCTTATCCTCATGTTGATGAAGTTATTGAGCTTATGGCAGAAAGAAAAATTCTCCCTTATCTAGATATTCCTTTCCAACATGCATCACCAACGGTTTTACGTAACATGAAACGTCCTGCTCATATGGAAAAAACAAACCGTAGAATTGAAAAATGGAGGGAAGTTTGTCCAGATCTCACTTTAAGATCAACATTTATTGTTGGTTTCCCAGGGGAAACGGATGAAGATTTTAACACACTTCTCGAATGGTTAGAGGAAACAAAAATTGAACGTGCTGGCTGTTTTAAATATGAAGAAGTAAAAGGTGCTGCTGCAAATGATTTAGGATTAGAAAACATTTCTGAAGAAATAAAAGAAAAACGCTGGCACCGCTTTATGACGAAACAACAACAAATTTCTACCCATCTTTTAAAGAAAAAAATCGGAAAAAGACTTCAAGTTCTGATTGATGAAAGTCAAGGAAAAACCGCCAAAGGTCGCAGTCAATATGATGCTCCAGAAATAGATGGTGTTGTGCATATATCATCACGACGACCATTACGTGTAGGTGAATTTGTTACTGTAAAAATCGAAAAATCGGATGCTTACGATCTTTATGGCATCGCAGTCTGAAGATGAATTTCAGACTTATTGTACTTAACAACTAATCTTTATAATTATAATAAAGTTGTAAAATCAAAGAATTTTTTATCAAGTAAATGGCTTGGACGAACGTTTGTCAGAGCACGAATCATGGTATCTTTACGTCCCGGCATTCTTCTTTCAATATCTCTTAGCATTTCTTTCATTGCATTGCGTTGTAATCCATCTTGGCTACCACAAAGATTGCAAGGAATGATAGGAAATTGCATTGCTTGAGAAAATTTCTCCATATCTTCTTCTGCAGCATAGACAAGAGGGCGTAATACAAAAAGATCTCCTTCATCGTTGATAAGTTTTCCAGGCATAGCTGCTAATCGTCCACCATGAAACAAATTCATAAAAAACGTTTCTAAAACATCATCACGATGATGTCCGAGAACTAATGCAGAACATCCCTCTTCACGAGCGATACGATATAAATTACCACGTCGCAACCGAGAACAGAGCGAACAATATGTTTGCGTATAGGGCAATTTATCTGTAACAATGGAATAAGTATCCTGATACTCAATGCGATATGGAATTTGATAAGAGTTTAAAAAATCTGGAAGAACATGCTTTGGAAAATCGGGGTGTCCTTGATCAAGATTACAAGCTAGAACTTCAACAGGCAAAAGACCGCGCCATTTTAAATCTAAAAGAAGCGCTAGTAAACCGTAAGAATCTTTCCCACCTGATAGAGCAATAAGCCATTTTTTTCCTGAAGAAAGCATAGAAAAATCATCCAAGGCTCGCCGCATATGACGTAACAGCCGTTTACGTAATTTATTAAACTCCACAGTTGAAGGAGCAATCCGAAATATTGGATGACAATCATCAACTTCGCTTAATAAAAAATCAGCTTTCTCTACATTCTTTTTCATTACCTTATATTCAACTAGAACATTGTCCATAATATCATAATCTTGCATAATAAATAGCAGATTCTGTAAAAGTGATAGAAACAACAAGGAATGTAGTGCGGACCAAACCTATCTTTTTCAATTTATAGGATGAGATATGCAAAAAGAACAGGCTATATAAACCTTATTGCTATAAAATATAACAATAAACTCGATATAGCGCCATTATTTAACAAAAGGCACTTCGTTAGCCTCAATAGCTATAAAGCAACATAATAAGTCTTAGCATATAGCAAAGCAGAGAGAGTAGTAGCTCTTCCCATAGAGAACTTAACGAGAGTAAAATTCAACAACTAAATTAGGTTCCATTTGCACGGCATAAGGAACATCTGCAAAAGCAGGAACACGCGTAAATGTCGCTTTCATTTGATTATGATCTGCTTCAATATATTCAGGTACATCACGCTCTGCTAATTGCACAGATTCCAAAACTAAAACAAGCTGTTTTGATTTTTCACGAATTTCAATAATGTCACCTGGTTTACAACGATATGACTGAATATTTGTGCGCCGCCCATTTACATTAACATGACCATGATTGATAAATTGACGAGAAGCAAAAATTGTAGGAACAAACTTTGCACGGTAAATGACAGCATCCAAACGCGATTCCAAAAGACCGATAAGATTTTCACCAGTATCACCACGTCGACGAGCAGCTTCTTCATAAGTTTTACGAAATTGCTTCTCTGAAATATCACCGTAAAATCCTTTTAACTTCTGCTTAGCACGCAATTGCACACCATAATCAGAAAGTTTTCCTTTACGGCGCTGTCCGTGCTGTCCTGGACCATAGTCACGGCGATTCACAGGAGATTTCGGACGCCCCCAAATATTTTCTCCCATACGGCGGTCAATTTTATATTTTGTTGTTTCGCGTTTACTCATCGCATTTCCTTTAAAAATAAAACATAAAATCTCACAATGAGATCTCAAGGAAACGCGCCCTCCTCTGCCTTTAAATTAAAAGACTGACAGGACTCCTTCACATGTAATACGTAAAGTCATCCACGGGACACGTCAATTAATGCCATTTTCTCGAAAGAAAAAGCTAAAGGTAACTTCTATTGATCTCGGACTCCAAAGTCAACTCCTTTCATAATATTTAAACTAAATCCTTTTAACAAACGCCTTGTAGAAGAAGTTACATTTTGCGATGTAAACAACGCAAAATCCTTATGCTTCTTTATGGTTTTCGGTATTACTCTTTTTGGTAATAGTGATCTTGTGTGTTTAGCTACAGCTTTTGCCGGATCAATCCATGCAACTGGCCATAAAGCTTGTTCACGAAAGAAGTTAATTAAAAAAGGATAATGTGTACAAGCTAAAACAACAATATCAGTATATTTGCCATTTTTCTCAACAAAACACGGAAAGATTTCGTGACGTAATTCTTCCAAGTTTATAGGTTTTCCACGTAAATAATCTTCAGCAAATCCAGCAAGTTTTTCACTTCCAACAAGCTGAACATGACACTGAGTAGCAAAAGAATTAATTAATTCATGTGTATAAGAACGCTTAACTGTTCCAGGAGTGGCTAATACTGAAATAAAGCCAGATTTTGTTTGTTCTGCTGCTGATTTAATTGCAGGAACCGTTCCTACAAAAAGAATATGGGAAAATTTTTGTCGCAAATCTGCCATCATCAATGTAGAAACGGTATTGCAAGCGATTACACATAAAGCAGGATTATAGAGTGTTAAAAGATTTTTAAAAATCTTTAAAATGCGGTTTTTCAGAACATTTTCTTCCCAACTTCCATAAGGAAATCCCGTATCGTCAGCAACATAAATAAATTGTCTTTCAGGGACAAGCATGCGGACTTCTCTCAACACCGTCAAACCGCCAATGCCACTATCAAAAAAAAGAACAGGCCGTTCATCCATCAGTATTCACACTTGTTTTTAATTTTTTACGATCACAATCTACAGGCGCACCACTCCCTCGTGGAAACTTAGGCGAGAAATGATCCAATGAAGAAATAATCCCACGTAGCAAGTGAATCTCAGATTCACTAAAATGAGCGCGCGTAAAAACAGAGCGCAGATTTGCAACCATCACTTCTTTGCGCTCTCGGGGTCTAAAATATCCACGGATATCCAAAGCACCTTCTAACTGAGATAAAAAACCATGAAAGGTTGCTTTATTCGCTGGCTTCATCTTTGTTGCACGAAAAGCTGTATCTCTCACATCTTCCAAACCTGATTTCATCCATTCGTAAGACATAAGCAAAACCGCTTGCGCAATATTGAGCGATGCAAAAGCAGGATTAACTGGAAAAGTGATAATTTCATCAACAAGACTGATTTCATCATTTTCTAGTCCCCACCTCTCTCTTCCAAATAAAATCCCCGTCTTATGTCCAATATTTTCATGCTGACGTAACATACACGCTGCTTCAACAGCACTTTTTACAGTTTTAAAACCACATCTTTCACGTGCCGTTGTAGCAAAAACATAATGTAAATCTGCAATCGCATCACGCAACGTAGCAAAAATCCTTGTATCGTTAATAACATGATCTGCTTTACTAGCTGCAGCTTTGGCTTTTTTATTTGGAAATGCTTCTCGAGGCGTAACTAACCGAAGCTTAGAGAGCCCAAAATTTGCCATCGCCCTTGCTACCATACCAATATTTTCAGGCAATTGCGGTTCGACTAAAATAATAATTGGACCACTTGTTAAATTTTTACGTTTCCTATCGGTTCCAGCCATCAATCTTACCTAATTCTAAATATTATGCCCCTATAACTGTTTTTGAACGCAACCTTTTAATAAAATATGCCATAAAACAATCTTTTAAATAACAAATTACGGTCCATATTATCTTTTCATTAAGAGTTTATAAAATAATAACTTTAAAAGGATTAACAATGAATTATGAAAGAAAAAACGAACTTTCGTCTTAGGTCTTAGAGCGGTTATATGAGTTACTTTAATGTCTTTTTGCATCTACAGCGTATTATTTAACGTGCTATAGCATTTACAAATAGCAATCTGAATTGAACTAAAAAATATACATTCTAAAAAAGGCATATGCTCTTTATTCCAAAACTTTTTCCTGCAAAGATCATCCGTCGTTATAAACATTTCCTTGCTGATGTTACAAGAAGCGATGAAGGCATCTTCACGATGTCAGTTCCTAATACAGAATCTATGCTTGGATTGGCAACTCCAAACTCCAATATTTGGCTTTTATATAACAACAATTCCAAGCGAAAATACACATATCGATTAGAAATTGTCGAGGCAAATAATACTTTGGTTGGCATCAATACAACTTTACCCAACAAACTTGTATTAGAAGCAATTCAAAATAGATTATTACCAAAATTAAACGGGTACAAAACAATTTTGAAAAAACAATACTATGATACATAATCGCGAATTGACTTTTTTGCGCGATGGCATCACCCCTGACTGTTATTTAGAAGTAAAAAATGTTCACTTTATTCGCCAAAAAGGATTAGCAGAATTTCCTGATACCGTGACAAAATGCGGCACACGTCACCTTGAAAAACTCATAAAAATTGTGCAACAAGGGAAACAAGCCGCTATGTTCTATATAATTCAACGGGAAGATTGCTTATCTTTCACAATATGCCATGATCTTGATCCAACTTATGGACGTAAATTTGATTTAGCATTAAAATCAGGGGTAGAATTTTATGCTTTAAAATGTCACGTAAGTATAGAAGGTATTTTTTCGATTCATCGAGTAGAAATAGAAAACAGAAAAAGCAATGACTGAATATATTGAATATAATAAAATACCCTTAAAATTTAATGGGCAAATCCGCATTTTTGATGAGCAGGCTTTTGTTAAAATGCGAGAGGTTGGTCGCATTGCTGCTGAATGCCTTGATGCACTCACAGATATTATTAAACCTAGCATCACTACGCAAGAAATTGATGATTTTGTATTTACTTTTGGTGCTGAGCGAGGAGCACTTCCTGCTGACCTCAATTATCATGGATACGAACATTCATGCTGTACATCTATCAACCATGTGGTTTGCCATGGTATTCCTAATAAAAGACCCTTGCAAGAAGGAGACATTGTTAATGTTGATGTAACTTTTATTCTCGATGGTTGGCATGGAGATTCAAGCCGCATGTATCCTGTAGGGAAAATCAGGCGTGCTGCAGAACGTTTGCTAAAAATAACACATGAAAGTCTTATGAGAGGGATTGCTGCAGTTAAACCTGGAGCAACGACAGGTGATATTGGCGCTGCTATTCAACACTATGCAGAATCTGAACGGTGTTCAATTGTAAAAGATTTTTGTGGTCATGGGATTGGTCAGCTTTTTCATGATGCACCCAATATTCTCCATTATGGAACCCCTGGAGAAGGAATCGTACTAAAACAAGGTATGATGTTTACAATTGAACCCATGATCAACCTTGGAAAACCACAGGTTAAGATTTTATCTGATGGCTGGACTGCCGTTACACGTGATCGATCTCTTACTGCACAGTACGAGCATACAATTGGTGTAACAAATAAAGGATGCGAAATTTTTACGCAATCTCCTAAAGATATTTTTTATATTCCCAATTTATATGCCTAAATAATGTAGAAACAACATGGCTAAAAAAATAAATAAAAAGGAGGGCATCCAAAGCAACCATTTTGCTTTAACATCAAGTTCTCCAATTAATCCAATATCAAAAACAAAAAGTGAAAACCTACAGATACATAAGCATTACCAAGGACATCGTGAACGACTCCGTAAACGCTATTTAAAGTCAAAAGGAAATGCAATTGAAGATTATGAATACCTTGAATTATTGCTTTTTCGCACCATCCCTCGAGCAAATACAAAACCAATAGCCAAAAACTTGATAGCACGTTTTGGCTCATTAGCTGACGTATTGGGTGCTGATATTCATCGACTTCAAGAAGTTCAAGGATGTGGGCCAGCAACGGCAACTGATTTGAAAATTATTTCAGACGTTGCCGGACGCATTGTTCGTGCAGAGCTATTTAAACGTGATATCTTTTCATCATGGGATAAAGTACTTTCTTATTGTAAAGCTGTCATGGCTCATGAAACACGCGAACAATTTCGTGTTTTGTTTCTTGACAAGAAAAATGGTTTACTTGCTGATGAAGTACAACAAACTGGAACCATTGATCACACTCCTGTCTATCCACGTGAAGTAATTTCTCGAGCTTTGGAATTATCTGCATCAGGACTTATCCTAGTACACAACCACCCCTCTGGTGATGCGACACCTTCTAAAGCAGATATAACAATGACACATAGACTAAAAGATGCAGCAAATGCATTAGGCATTGCTATTCATGACCACCTTATTATTGCACGAAACGAATACACAAGCTTTAAAGCATTAAAAATCATATGAATTTTAATAAAATCAAGAAAGATTCCATTCAGTTATTCGGAACGAATTAATTTCCTAAATCGATATCTAATATGGCCATTGAGAAATTATATGATAGTTCATCTTCATCTTCATCTCGATAGATAATACCTAAAAACTCATCCCCAATATAAACTTCACAAGAATCATCCTTTTTAGGTCGTGTCTTCACTTGCAATGCTGAATTTTGGAATATGTTTTTAAAATAACTATCAAGTTTTTTTATTTCATCAGCATTCACTATGCTCTCCTGTCTTTTGAGATTCTTAAATCAATTCTTGGGCAGCAAATAAGATACTCCTATGATTTTGTAAAGATAGTAAAAAAAATCTTAGTATCAATTTTCACTTATGTTACCTATGCTCAAAACCGCACTATCTTAACACATTTAATTAAGAACCACCCTAAAAAGGTCTATCATCGTTAAATCTATTTGTAGAAATTTAAAAATAAAAAAATGGTTAGAAAATCGTAAATTTTTAATAATTCCTATCTTATTCCCAATTTTAATACCTGCACTTACAAGCATATTTTGGCGAAGCATTGGTCAATCACGTATATCCTTTTTCTTCTAACACAAGTAGAGTTCTATAAAATAAAAGCACTTCGATCTTTTTAAGCTGCTTTGTTTATTTAAAAATCCTATTTCATAATTACAAAATTCTTTTTGACTATTTCCAGAATAACTCATTTCACTTATAAAAGAAGATTGTAGTTCTGCACAAATATATCAAATAGGTTAACGAGAATTTGTTATTTTTTTAACTTTTCATAAAAATTCATACTACATAATAGCTCAGCTTCTCAATAAGCTTTCTACCTTACCGGAGATAAAACACATTAAATTATTCGCAAACTCTCAAATCTATGAATAACTCATCATATGATAGGATAACGAGAAAGAAAATTGATAACGCCTTCTTTATAGACTTTATCTCCCACAGCAAACATATGATCTCGATTAGGAATTAGTAATGCCTCACCACAGGGCAACAAGGCTGCTAATGGTTCTGCTTCACCGCCAATCTTATCTAATGAACCAACAGCAACAAGTGCAGGTTGTTTAATTTTACAAACCTCAGATGCTGTTAATTCCTGTTTTGATGTGATAATACAGGCAGCCAGAGCACGCCTATCGCTTTTAGTTTGATCTGCAAATTTACGGAACATCAAACCACGTGGATTGGTAATAGTAGAAATATCTTCTGCTAAAAGAGCCTCAGCAACTGGTTCCCAATTCCCTGCTCCCGTTAGCAAACCAAGACCTAAGCCACCCAAAATAACACTGTGTACATATGTTGGATACAACAGAGCCATAAATGCACTAATTCGAGCCCCCATAGAATATCCCATGACATGCACTTTAGATAATTCCAAATGCTGCAACAATTTTACTGCATCTCCAGCCATAGCTTGAGGCGTATAAAAAGAAGAATCGTAACTTTTAACTGAATTGCCATGTCCTCGATTATCAAGAGCAATAACACGATATCCTTTCTCAGTAAGAGTTTTAAACCAACCCGTTGAATACCAATTCACACGTGAGGAAGATCCAAAACCATGAATTAACAAAATAGGCATCCCCTGCCCTTCTTCTCGGTAAGCAAAGCGCAAACCGTCATATTCAAAAAAACGAATATCTTCAGCCGCCATTATTTTCACCTTCGCACTTTCCACAAATAGCAGGATGAATAACACGTTGCCCCTTCTCTATTTGTTTTTCAGAAACTTCACCAGCGTTAACCTCAAGTGCAAAAGTTGCGGGAACTCCCGATGAAATAATATCCGTTGAAAATGGTGAAGTTTTTTCCACAATCGATACAATAATACCCTCAGCATTTAAAAAAATCATATCTAAGGGTAAAGGCGTATTTGCCATCCACATAAAAAATTTTTGCTTATCCTTTAACTGCTTACTTTCCTGTTGTCTAAAGAGAATCGCGTGATTACGTGGAAAGTCAGTGCGATACATTAAACCAGCAGCAGCTTGTGATTTTGTAAAAGCAATCTCTACCTTGTAAGAGAACGTATCTTGCTTTGTCTGTATTTTTAAAGGAACTGGATGAATAGGAAACTCCATAGGCTCCCTTGCTAAAGCTATACTCACCTTTAACACATAAAATAGCGCCAACACAACGACGCATCCTCTTTTAAAAGGCTTTAACATTTTTATCACCATCACAGATAACTTTTTAATTTTGTTGCGTAAAATAAAAAATACCAGAATTTAATAAGTAAAAAGATAAGAAAGTCACCTTCTTATTGCTCTCAATTTTACTGTTCTCAACACCATATTTGCAATCTGCTTTATTTGATTTACAGCTTTACAGACATGTCTTTTTTCTGTAGGTACCAGTTTTATAGCTTTTTATGTTTGCGCAACAGCATACCTCTCTAAAAACAAAGAAACCATGCGAATTTAAAAGTAAAATCAATGCGTAGAAAACGGAATTCCTATATCAGGATAAATTTCTGCTGTCATCAAGCCTTTTTCACCTTTACCAAAACGCACAAGAACAACTTGTCCAGAGCGAAGCTCTGCTAAACCAAAACGGCGCAATGTTTCCATATGGATAAAAATATCTTCTGTTCCCTGTCCACGGCTCAAAAAACCAAACCCTTTATCACGATTAAACCACTTAACAATTGCGCGCTCTAAACCACTTTCTGGAGTAACAACAACATGTGTACGAGCTGGAACTTCTGACGGATGAATCGCTGAAGAACAATCTATGGATTTCACCTGAACACACTTTAATCCTCGTTCAGTTTTTTCTACAGCACAGACAACTTTTGCACCCTCCAGAGCCGTTTGAAAACCATCCCTCCGCATCACCGTGACATGCAATAATATATCAGGAAAATTAGGCAAATCAGGTATAATAAACCCATACCCTTTACTACCATCAAACCACTTAATGACACCGCTAATTTCAATAATTTCACCACAAGCACCTAAATTGTCTTCAGATAGAGAATAACCCTTTAATACATCTTTACTCGTCATAATAAAACGTGATCCTGTAGGTCTAAATTATAAGATACCGATTCTTTCATTCTAAGTAAACATTGCTCTTATATCAACACGCAAGCCCCAAGATAAGATTTCCCCATATTGTCGCATCTCTTGATATTAACATGATCCCATATACCTAAATATTTACAAAGATGTTTGATCGTCTGCTTCAGATATCTTACAATGAACACCTTATTGTAGTATAATTGATTTTTCACATAGTGATATTTTCCTAATGTGTAACTTGCATGATGAAGAAGTTCAAGATAAGAAGAACTTAAAATCACGATAAAAATCGGCAATAAGCTTAAGGGAGGTGTGCAATGCAATTAAGGAAAATACTTACTACACTCGCTACTGTAATGGCGCTTGTAACGAATGTCTGTGCAGGTGAGCCTATTAAAATTGGTGTTTACCTTCCGTTAAGTGGTCAAAATGCATTTGGAGGACAACTTGAAATGAGAGGTATACAGCTAGCGCATAAAAAAGTCCCAGAAATACTAGGACGTAAAGTGGAGCTCATTATCATTGATAATAAATCCGATAAAGTAGAAGCAGCTAATGCTGTTATGCGCTTAACTGCTAGTGAAAAAGTTAGTGGAATCATTGGTAGCTATGGCTCTTCACTTTCGTTGGCTGGCGGGGAGATATCTGAAAAAGGAAAGACTCCAGCTATTGCAACCTCCTCAACAAGTCCACTTGTTACACAAGGCAAAAAATATTATTTTCGTGCTTGTTTTATTGACTCCTATCAAGGCATAGGAATTGCGACCTATGTAGCTCAGACTCTACACGCAAAAAAAGCAGCTATCCTCAAAGATATATCAAGCGATTACGCAATTGGACTTGCAAGCTATTTTGCACGCGCTTTCAAAAAGCTGGGGGGTGAAGTTATCTCAAACTTAAACTATAATTCTGGAGATCAGGATTTTTCAGCTGTGCTCACACAGATTATAGCACAAAAACCTGATATTTTATTTATTCCCTCTTATTTTTCCGAAGGTGCTATCATCATGAAACAAGCGCGTGAGTTGGGTGCAAAATTTCAGATTATGGGTGGAGATGCTATGGATAATCCGGAAACTACCACAATCGCAGGAAAGGCTGCAGAAGGTTTCTTGCATACAACACTTCCCTATAGTGTGGATATGCCAAACATGTCAGCAGCTGCGCAAGAGTTTACGAATGAGTGGAATGCAACCTATCCTGATAAGGAACCAAATATCAATTCTGTTTTAGGATATACGAGTTATATGATGTTCATGCAAGCTATTAAAAATGCTGGTAGTGATGATCGTGAAAAGATCACTTTAGAACTTAGCAGATTAAAAGATTTTCAAACACCCTTTGGTGCTATGTCTATGGATGAGAACCATAATCCTAAAATTCCTATCGGTATAATTGAAATAAAGGGCGGGAAACGTGTCTATTTGGATGAAGTTAAACCTGCTTTTTAAAAAATCAAGAAGTTTTACACATTAAAATACAATAAAGTAATTGAAGATTTTTTCTCAACTATAAAGTCTAAAGGCTTCGTATTTTAGCCTGTATGAATTAACAAATATGGAAGGATAAGAGATGAGCACTGAAATGTTCATCCAGTATTTTTTTAATGCACTGGCATTAGGATCACTTTACGGGCTTATCGCTATTGGTTACACCATGGTTTATGGTATCCTGAGACTCATTAATTTTGCTCACGGTGATATTTTTATGCTGGGAGCGTATTTTGTTTTCTTTTCCACAATTAGCTTTATGCCGGCTTGGTCCGCTATCCTTCTTGTATTATTAGCCGTTCTCATTTATTATTCGGTATTTATAGGGTTTAAAACAAGGCCTCCAATTTATTGGATGGCTATTTTTTTAATTCTTGCTCTAGGGTTCATTTATTATCTCAAAATTGCCCCTCAAGATTTTACACCAATTTGGATTTTGGCTATTTGTTTTTCAGTCTTTATCACAAGTGCAGTAGGTATTACTGTTGACCAGTTTGCTTATAGACCTCTGCGTCATGCTCCACGTATCTCAGCACTCATTGGTGCGATAGGAGTTTCCTTTTTTATTGAAAATGCTGCTACCGTACTCTTTAGTGGTGTCCCAAAAGGGGTAAAACAGCCAGAGTTTCTTGTAAGGCCAATTCTATGGCATTTAGAATCAGGGACTGATAGAATCATTAGAATTTCTCCCATGTCTCTGATTGTTCCTACTGTTTCATTTTTTTTGATTGTGTTATTGTTATGGATTATCCATAAAACAAAACCTGGGCTTGCTATGCGTGCAATCTCATGTGATATTGAAACGACGCGTTTGATGGGTGTTTCCGTCAATAAAGTTATTGCATTCACATTTGGGATAGGCTCAGCACTTGCCGCTATTGCGGGCATCATGTGGTCTCTGCGCTACCCTCAAATTCAACCTTATATGGGTGTTCTTCCTGGACTCAAGGCATTTATTGCAGCCGTTATCGGAGGTATTGGCTCAATTCCAGGAGCAATGTTAGGTGGATTATTACTAGGATTTATCGAAATTATGATTATTGCATTCTTTCCTGCTTTATCTGGATATCGAGATGCCTTCGCTTTTATTTTATTAATTCTGATTTTATTGGTAATGCCCACTGGATTAATGGGCAAAAAAAGTCAGGAGAAAATTTAATGGTAAAATCAGCTACAACTTTTCTATCATGTATCAGTATTTTAGTTCTCATCGGTGTTTTATTTTATGCTGATAACTATTGTAATGATTACACACTTCGTATCATAAATCTTATTGCTATTAATGCGATATTGGCAATTTCTCTTAATTTAATTTACGGTTTCACAGGTATGTTTTCTCTTGGACATGCTGGTTTCATGGCCATTGGTGCTTATGTATGCGCAATTTTACTTCTTTCCCCTGAACAAAAAGAAATGATGTGGATTCTCGAACCTATAGCTGAGCCGTTGCATCATCTACAGTTACCTTTTTTCATGGCCGTTGTTGTAAGTGGTTTGTGTGCTGCAGTTGTAGGTTTATTGATTGCGCTTCCTATATTACGTCTTGGTGGAGATTATCTTGGAATTGCAACATTAGGTTTTGCAGAGATTATTCGTATTGTCATTACGAACGTGACACCCTTAACAAATGGTTCTTTGGGAATCAAAGGAATACCTCAAAATGCGACATTATGGTGGAACTATGGTTGGTTAGCATTCACAGTTATCTTTATTATTCTCTTACTACGAAGCAATACTGGTAACGTATTGCGTGCTATTCGTGATGATGAAATCGCCGCGAAAACGATGGGAATTAACGCTTTTTTTTACCGTAGCTTTTCCTTTACTGTTGGTGCATTTTTTGCCGGTATAGGAGGAGCATTGATGGCTGCTCTTATTTCAACGATTGATCCAAAAATGTTCAACTTTCTTCTAACTTTTAATATTTTGATGATTGTTGTCGCAGGTGGTCTTGGTTCAATTACAGGCAGCATTATTAGTAGCATTATTATTACAGTCATGCTTGAATGGCTTCGCATTATTGAAAGTCCATTTGATTTAGGTTTTATACATATTCCAGAAACACCAGGGCTCCGTATGGTTGTTTTTTCTCTTTTATTGCTAGTGATTATCTTATTTTGGAGAAAAGGGTTATTGGGACAACGTGAATTCTCATGGAATGGAATTTATAGCTTTTTGACACGCAAGAAGCTCTCTAATACTGAGGGAAAGCTATGAACGACACCATCCTTTCACTCAATAATATCGTGATGCGTTTTGGCGGGTTGGTTGCTGTAAATGGCATTAATATGGCAATAAAACGTGGAACGATTACTGGATTAATTGGTCCAAATGGTGCTGGGAAAACAACTGTTTTTAATATGATTTCAGGATTTTATGCCCCCACAAGTGGAACAATTCTTTTTGATGAGCAAAAAGTTTCTGGAGCTCCTCCTTACATTATCTGCAGACGTCATATTGCACGAACATTTCAAAATATTCGCCTTTTTTCAGGGTTAACGGTCTTGCAAAATGTTATGGTGGGAGCTCATGTCCGACAAAAATATCCATGGTTTTCTTCAGCTTTGTTTTTTCCAAAAGCAATGAAAGAAAAAAGAGAAGTCCATAAAAATTCAATGGAGCTTCTTGAACGGCTGCAACTTGATCATATTGCCAATCAATCCGCAATGACTCTGCCCTATGGTGTACAACGTCGTCTAGAAATTGCGCGTGCTCTAGCAACAAAGCCAAAATTACTTCTTCTTGATGAACCTGCTGCGGGGATGAATCCACAGGAAAGTGAAGATCTTAGAAAATTCATAGCAAAAGTGCAAAAAGACTTTGATCTTACTATTCTGCTTATTGAACACGATATGAAAGTTGTTATGGGGCTTTGTCAATATATTTGGGTAATGGAGTATGGCTGTTGCATAGCCAATGGCACACCAAATGAAATTCGTAACAACTCTAAAGTTATTGAAGCTTATCTTGGCGGAGATGTTTATGGATATTCTTAAAATCAAAAATCTTCACGTTCATTATGGCGCCATTAAAGCTATCCAAAACCTTTCTATGTCTATAAAAAAGGGAAGTATAGTAACTTTAATTGGTGCCAATGGAGCAGGAAAAAGTAGCATTGTACGCTCCATTACAGGACTTAATCGATCCATTTATGGAGAAATTATCTATAAAGGCGAATCAATTATTAAAAAATCACCAGAAAAAATCTTGCGATTGGGAATTGCTCTAAGTCCTGAAGGACGGCGCATTATGCCCCATTTTACTGTTTTAGAAAATTTACGTTTAGGTGCTTATATACGTCATGATAAACTAGGGATTGCCCGTGATATTGAATGGATATTTGAGCTCTTTCCACGTCTGCGTGAAAGAGCAAAACAGTTGGGGGGAACAATGTCAGGTGGTGAACAACAAATGCTTGCTGTAGGACGTGCACTTATGAGTAATCCTGACATGATAATATTAGATGAACCCTCTCTAGGTTTAGCACCACTTCTTGTAAAGGAACTTTTTTCGATTATTCGAAAAATTAATGATATGGGAAAAACTGTTCTTCTTATTGAACAAAATGCATTTGCAGCACTTTCTATTGCTGACTATGCTTATATTCTAGAAGTAGGACATATCTTATTTCACGGTGAAGGTAAAGCCATGCTTTCTGATCCACGTGTTAAAGAAGCATATCTTGGTGGATAAAAACTACACAATGTTTAAAAATCAATAGGCTCATTTTCCTTCGAAGCATCTCTCTGTTAGGGAATGCTTTTTTGATGAAGCTTTTTTATTATATCCACCATTTTTCAGAGCTAAATGTTCCGGCTGCTTGTTCTATAATGTGTGCTATCTGAAAAATAACTTCTTCAGCAAAAGGTTTACCAATCAATTGCAATCCTAGTGGTAGACCATTTGATGAAAGACCAGCAGGAATAGATATTCCTGGTAAACCTGCCATATTAACTGGCACAGTAAAAATATCATTGAGATACATTGCTACAGTATCATGTTTTATTTTTTCATCAGCGATGCCAAAAGCTGGTGTTGGTGTTGCAGGTGTGAGGATAGCATCAATGCCAGAAGAAAAACATTGATCAAAATCACGCTTCACTAATGTTCGTACTTTCTGAGCTCTAAGATAATAGGCATCATAATAGCCTGATGAAAGAACATAAGTACCAATCAAAATACGCCGTTTAACTTCATCTCCAAAACCAACTGAACGGGTTTTTTCATACATTTCAATGACATCTCTTCCTGGTATACGGAGACCAAAACGAACGCCATCATAGCGTGCCAAGTTAGAAGAAGCTTCTGCAGGAGCGACAATATAATAAGCAGGCAAGGCATATTTTGTATGAGGTAACGAGATATCTCTAACTTCAGCACCTGCTTCTTTCAGCCAATTCATTCCTTTTTGCCAAAGTTCGACAATTTCAGAAGACATTCCTTCCAAGTGGTATTCTTTCGGAATACCAATTTTCATTCCTTTGATTGATTGACCAAGATAGCTTTCATAATCAGGAACAGGAAAATTCACGGAAGTAGAATCTTTTTCGTCAAAAGAAGCCATTGATTGAAGTAAAATAGCGCAATCGCGGACATCTCGCCCGATAGGTCCAGCTTGATCAAGTGATGAAGCAAAAGCGATGGTTCCCCACCGTGAACAACGCCCATAAGTTGGTTTAATCCCTACTGTCCCAGTGAATGCCGCTGGTTGACGTATTGAACCACCTGTATCTGTTGCTGTTGCACCAGCACAAAGCCGCGCAGCAACAGCAGCTGCAGAACCACCTGAAGAACCACCAGGTACAAGCTTTTCATGGGAACCTTTTTTTCTCCATGGGCTAACAACTGGACCATAATATGACGTTTCATTGGAAGACCCCATAGCAAACTCATCCATATTAAGCTTACCTAACATAACGGCTCCATCTTGCCATAAATTAGCAGTTACCGTTGATTCGTAATGCGGCTTAAAACCATCAAGGATGTGTGAACAGGCTTGTGTATGAACACCTTGTGTCGCGAAAAGATCTTTAATTCCCAATGGGATTCCTTCTAAAATCCTCCTCTGCCCTCTAGCCAAACGGCTATCTGATTCAGCAGCCATTTTTCTTGCTTGTTCTGCTGTTATTGCCACATAAGCGTTCAAAGTTGGATTAGCTAATTCAACCGCTTTTAAATAAGCTTCTGTTAATTCAGTTGCTTTGAACTCTTTTTTTATGAGAGCATCACGGGCTTGTGCAATTGTGAAGGTTGTTAAATCAGTCATATTGGTTCTCAAGTTTTTAAAATATAAAAAATTACTCAACGATTTTTGAGACAAGAAAAAAGTTCTCTTCTATAACAGGTGCATTTGCTACGATATCTGCTGCTTTATCACCATCTGTGATGCTATCTTCACGCATTCGTAAAGTCATTGGTATCACAGAGGTTAATGGTTCAACATGACTGACATCGACTTCATTCAATTGTTCTACAAAACCTAAAATGACATTGAGTTCTTTTGTCATACGTTCTGCTTCATTGTCATAGACAGCAATACGCGCTAAATGTGCTATCCGCTTGACGGTTTCTTGATCAACAGACATATTATGCCTTTCTGCTTTTTTATTTTGATATTCATTTATTGGCTATACAAGGCTACGTTTACAAGCGCAAGAATATTGATAACGCAAATAAAGAATATCACTATGAACCTGAAACACGAAAAGATCTAAATTATAAACCCCATGACCATTATTAACATAAATGAAGTTATTACACATCTTTTACCTAGGCAAACAATAGCAGGTTTAGATTTGGGTACAAAAACTGTCGGAATTGCGGTTTCTGATATGGGTCTAATTTTTTCAAATCCGCGTCCTGTACTTCAACGAAAAAAATTTACGCTAGATGCTCACGCGCTTATACAGATTTTTGACCATGAAAACGTCGGAGCTGTTATCATTGGCTTACCTCTTAACATGAATGGCAGCAGCGGTCCTCGTGCTCAAGCAACCAGAACTTTTGTGAGTAATATGGAAGCATATACAGAAATCCCATTTGTTTTTTGGGACGAACGTTTATCGACAATTGCTGCAGAACGTTTTCTTCTAGAAATGGATGTATCACGTGCTAAAAGAGCAACCCGTATTGATTCGGCTGCAGCCGCTTTCATATTACAAGGTGCTCTTAACAGAATTCAAAGCCTTCATCATATAGAAGGATAAAGAACATTTAACAAATGTCCAGCATTATATCGTGCAATGAGCATTCCATAAGAAGATCTCCATTGTCCTCCAAGGCGGCTTTCCATATAAGCATTTGCAACATGCTCTATGTCAGTAGAACGTAACGCTGCAGCTGCAGCTGCATAGGCCACTTGTTCCACAAAAAATCTTCCTGCTCCCTCGTTTGCCGATACCATCTCTACAGCAGACTTAATAATCTCAATTGCTCTTGGCCCTGCTGGACCAATATCAAGAGCAATTTTTTCTAACAGTTTTTGAAACAATCCTGGTGCTTTTTCCGCAATGAGAATTGCATCCTTTACCAATTGATTAGCAGAACTATTTCTCACAATCCGTGCAGGGCCATTACACAACATTTGCGATAATGGATTGCCCTCTACAAAGCTTTCAATGCCAAGCTGTGCAATAATTTCACCAATAATAGGAATGACTAATTGGCTTACGTGATAAGAAATAATAGGCGTCATGATTCGTGCGAAAGCTGCCTCAGAACGACCATTTGCAGCGTTATCAAATGCTCGTGCTAGACGTAAAACCAATGCTTGTGCAGCTGCAATATCTAGTGCAATATCTGCAAAAATACGTTCTGTTAGTGGTGGTAAGGGCTGATGTGGCATTTTTTGCCGAAAAAAATCTATGCCAAATTGAAGTGCTGCCCGCAGGACACCTGCCGATACAACGGAGTAATCAAAACGCATCATTGTTTCGATATCCTTAATGACTTTAATTCCCTCTCCAACATTTCCCAAAAGCCAGCCATAACACCCTTGAAAACTGACACCCCCCTCTGGCGTTAAAGATTCTCCAGAACGCTGCATCAAATGATGAACTGATATGATACCATTTAATGCACCATTTTCTTGTATACGGGGAACAAAAAAGCAGCTTAAATGACCATCTAACTCTGCACTTACAAGATATCCATCTGCTATAGGGTTAATAACATTGGTTTTTACAACATTCAAACGATACAGATCACGTCCCATTTTTTCATCAAAAGAAATTTTCTTAACACTTGGAAAATTGAAAGAATATTTTTCACGTTGTTCAACATCATCAAAAGCAAAAGTAAGTGAAGCAGCTTTTTTACTATTAACCGGCTTTGACGATAAATCATATTGACGTGATAAAAGTACATTTTGCCATTTTTTGAAGAGCTCAACATCACTAATTAAGACTGCGATAGCAGCACTTGTTATAATAACTTCATTTAAATGTCCTGTTTCTAAACTAGCAGATAAAGCCAAGCGGATAGCACGCGCTTGATAGCGTACCCCATTTTCTGAAGGAGTATTTTCCCAAAGCGATGTGGCAAGACCAGCTTGTCTAGAATATTGTTGAAGAGCTTGATAAGAGGAATGTATCTCTAATTTTTCTGTTGGCCGCCCCCATTCATCATTATAGCGCAATACCGGACGATAACGATTCGCTAGAGAGGAATACTCCCATGCTTCACGACTCGCTACAAAATCTCCTATTTCTTCAAAACTTGTTAATAAAAACTTAGGCAAGGTAGAAGCAATACGAAACATAAGCGTATCACTGAGAAACGCATTTTTTCGGCGAACATTTTGCGCAGACACAGTACTCATAGGCACATTCCTATTATTCAAATCATTCATATCATAGACTATTTGTCGTTTTGCAGTTAAAAAAACATTTATTATATTCAAACAAATGCTTGTCTAATCTGTTTAGAGAGAGATAGAAAAGAATGCTATGACTCAAAACACTTTTTTTCCCCTTTTCCCCCACCAACATCTTTTAGGCATTAAAGGATTGAGTGTACAAGACCTTACCACATTGCTTGATCGTGCTGATGCATATGCTATCCTTTCTCAAAAAATTGATAAAACAAAATCTCTGTTATTTGGGCGTACTCAAATTAATCTCTTTTTTGAAGCTTCCACGCGAACACAATCTTCTTTCGAATTAGCCGGAAAACGGTTAGGAGCACATGTGATGAGTATAGCCATTGGCAATTCATCTATAAAAAAAGGGGAAACATTGATTGACACCGCTACAACTCTTAATGCGATGAAACCAGATGTACTCGTCATTCGCCATCGTAGCGCCGGAGCAGCCGCTTTGTTAGCACAAAAAATGGATTGTTGTGTTATTAATGCAGGTGATGGTGCCCATGAACATCCAACACAAGCATTATTAGATGCTTTGACCATAAAAAAAACAAAAGGCCGTATTGAAGGATTAACCGTTGCAATTTGTGGAGATATTTTGCACTCACGTGTTGCGCGTTCTAACATCCTTAGTCTCAATGCTTTGGGAGCTCGGGTTCGTGTTGTCGCTCCTTCAACACTCTTACCCGCAGGAATCGCCGATATGAGCGTTGAGGTTTTTAACACAATGAAAGAAGGTCTTAAAGGTGCGGATGTCATTATGATGCTACGTTTACAACATGAACGTATGACAGGATCCTTTATTCCCTCCATTCGTGAATATTTTCATTATTTTGGCTTACATAGAGAAAATTTAGCTTATGCTAAAAGTGATTGCATTATTCTGCATCCTGGTCCAATAAACCGTGGTGTAGAGATCGCATCTGACATAGCAGATGGACCACAAAGTATGATTCATAAACAAGTAGAAATGGGAATCGCTGTGCGTATGGCTGTCATGGAGGCTTTATTGGATTCACGTCTTCAGACAAGTGGAGATAAAATATGACAAAGCCAATTGTCTTTCAAAACGCCCGCATTATTGATCCTTCACGCGCAATCGACGAAATTGGCACAGTTATTGTTGAAAATGGACTAATTACAGCTGCTGGAAAAGAAGTCTTGAATCAGGGAATTCCCGATGGAGCAGAGATTATTAACGCACAAAATAAAGCAATTTTTCCTGGACTTGTTGATGCTCGTGTTTTTGTTGGAGAACTAGGAAATGAACGCTGTGAAACAATTGCATCAGCAAGTCAATCAGCAGCAGCAGGTGGTATTACCTCCTTCCTTATGATGCCGGACACGCACCCAGTTATTGATAATATAGCTCTTGTTGAATTCATTACACGTACAACACAAAAAATGTCATCGGTCAATATTTACTCCGTTGCTGCGATCACGCAAGGTTTCAACGGACAAGAATTAACCGAATTTGGTTTGCTCAAAGAAGCAGGAGTCGTTGCTTTTAGTGAAGGAAAAAAAACACTTCAAAGTTCATCTGTTATGCGGAGTGCAATGACTTACGCACGCGACTTTGACGTTCCGTTAATACATGAAACGCAAGATAAGGACCTTACAGGAAAAGGTGTTATGAATGAAGGTCTATTAGCGAGTTGGCTTGGTCTTTCTGGAATACCTAACGAAGCAGAAGTCATCCCGCTCGAAAGAGATTTGCGTTTAGCCGCATTGACACAAACGCGCTATCATGCTGCACAAATATCGACAAAACTATCTGCTGACGCACTTCGCATAGGAAAGCAACGAAGTGAGAAAATTTCAGCTGGTGTATCCATTAATCACTTGTCTCTTAATGAAAATGACATTGGTGAATATCGCACCTCTTTCCGTCTGATGCCCCCATTACGTACAGAGGAAGATCGTATAGCAATGATTGAAGCAATAAAAGATGGAACAGTAGATATTATCGTCTCTTCCCATGATCCCCAGAGTATTGACAAAAAACGTTTACCATTTGATGATGCAGCAGCAGGCGCCATTGGTATGGAAACTTTATTAAGTGCCGCTTTACGCCTTTATCATGATGAAAGCATATCCCTTCTACGATTAACGGAACTTTTATCAACGACACCTGCAAAACTCTTTGGACTTAACGCAGGAACACTCAAAAAAGGAGCATATGCAGACCTTATTTTGGTTGACCTTGAGGAGCCATGGGTCGTTTCTACGGAGAGGCTCTATTCACGTTCAAAAAATACACCTTTTAAGAAAGCACGTTTCCAAGGACGTGTTATCCAAACCTTTGTTAAAGGGCAATCAATTTTTAAACTTAACCAATAAACTTAATGAGATTTTTAATGAGTGAAAGTGAGACACTTTTACAGTTCACTACATGGTTTATCTTTCTAATATCCTATGTCATTGGTTCTATTCCGTTCGGTTTGCTTTTTACGCGATTAGCCAAACTTGGTGATGTGAGAACAATTGGTTCCAGAAATATTGGAGCTACAAATGTTTTACGAACAGGAAATAAAAAAATTGCTGCTCTCACCCTTCTTTGCGATATCCTGAAAGGAACTGTTATTATTCTTGTTATAAAATTTTTAAGTGCCCCAACAGAAAACAGTATCATTGTTTCTCTAGCTGGTTTTTTTGCCTTTTTGGGACATCTTTTTCCTATATGGTTGAAATTTAAAGGTGGCAAAGGCGTTGCTACCTATCTTGGTGTGTGTTTAGGGGTATACTGGCCAGCAGCAATTGTTTTCATTGTTGTGTGGATGGCGATTTTTCTACTCACACGCTATTCTTCATTATCCGCACTCGTTGCTGTTGTTATAACTGCGATATTTGTTTTTTACTTTTCCGATTCTTATTTCTATTTTATGCTGATTGTGATGAGCATATTTGTGTATATAAAGCATTATGCAAATATCGGTAGATTATTAGTTGGGAAAGAAAGCAAGATTGGTACTTAAAACGGGGATGAATAAGGGAATCCTGCTTACTGACCGTCAACGTCTCAGCTGGTTACGGTTGTTGCGTAGCGAAAATATTGGAGCAGTGAGTTTTCGCAATCTCATTGATCATTATAAAACGGCAGAAAATGCTTTAGAAGCGCTTCCTGAGCTTAGTAAAAAGGGTGGTCTTTCTACACCTATTCGAATCACAACGATAGAAGATGCAGAGAAAGAAATGCAAGAAGCTGAAAGGTTAGGTATTCGGTTTGTTGGTATAGGAGAACCAGATTATCCAGCTTTTCTTAAAGTAATAGAAGCATCACCACCGCTTATTGCTATAAAAGGAAATATTTTGGCTTTTCAGAAACCTTCTGTTGGAATTGTGGGATCTCGAAATGCTTCAGCAGCCGGCAAAAAGCTTACTGCTCAATTTGCGCATTTTCTTGGGGAAGCTGGATTTACAACAATTTCTGGATTAGCACGTGGCATCGATAGCATTGCACATCAAGCAAGTCTGTTAACAGGTACAATTGCAGTAATGGCTGGTGGAATTGATCACATTTATCCTCCTGAAAATAAAAAATTGCATGAAGATATTATCGCTAACGGTGGAGCAATCATCAGTGAAATGCCCATTGCGTGGAAAGCTCGTGCTATCGACTTTCCGAGAAGAAACCGTATTATTGCTGGACTATCACTTGGACTCTTGGTTGTAGAAGCTGCTCTACGATCAGGATCCTTAATTACCGCACGCCAAGCTGCTGAAATGGGACGATTGACTTTTGCCATTCCTGGCTCTCCACTTGATCCAAGATCCGTTGGCACAAACAATCTCATCAAGGAAGGCGCCCTGCTCACCACCCATCCTTCTGACATTATAGAAACGCTTACACCATTAGCCTCAACGCCCACAAACTCTCAACTCAATTTTTTTGAAGAATCAGCCTCTTTGCAACTCGAAAAAAAGGGAAATTTTAGCCCACCTGATGAAAAAAACAATAACCTCTCTTCAGTTGGAAATGACACAGAACGCGCAGCTGTACTCTCTGCTCTTTCAACAACTCCAATTGACTTAGACACACTCAGCACGCATTCAGGTGTTTCACTTCCAAACCTCTACCTCTTGTTAGTGGAACTCGAGCTTGCTGGGAAACTTATTCGACACTCTGGTGGTTATGTGTCATTGTCGCGTTTGGATCTTCTCCAAGAGCCTCAGCACTATTAATAATACTTTGCCCTTCTTTGGCAACCATATCCAAAAGTAATGCTAAAAGTGGACTACGCGCCTGACGTGCCATCTGATTCATTTGTTTTGACATATCTGTAATATATTGGATAACTTTTAAATGATTTATAAACATAATCCTCTATCCTTGAGCATTTCTCCTCCTACCTCTCAATAGACGTCATCTTAGTATTTCGCCGTATGTTTTTGTATTAACAGTGGAAAATAAATCGTGTAATTCTATATAGGGTATATTTTAACAATAACAATCATAAGTTGTACAATATTAATGTTTTTTATATGACTAATATTTTTATGTGCTCTTAACCAATTGCCATTAGCTATTCGCATGAAAGGAGTCTATAAAGGAAATTTTTATTTCAACATTCGGGTAAAATTATGAATATCGTTATCGTTGAATCTCCAGCAAAAGCAAAAACAATTAATAAATATCTTGGGTCTCAATATAAAGTAGTGGCATCATTCGGACATGTTCGTGACTTACCTGCTAAAGACGGTTCTGTTCTACCAGATCAAGATTTTTCTATGAAATGGGATATAGATTCTGCCGCCGCTAAACGTTTGAATGAAATAGCAAAAGCAGTCAAAAAAGCCGATAGCCTCATTTTGGCAACAGACCCTGATCGTGAAGGGGAAGCTATTTCTTGGCACATTCTGGATATTCTTCGCCAAAAAAAAGTTTTAAAAGATAAACCTGTAAAACGGGTTGTGTTTAATGCCATCACCAAAAAATCTGTGCTTGATGCTATGAACAATCCACGTGATATTGATACATCACTTGTAGATGCCTACCTTGCACGTCGTGCTCTTGATTATCTTGTAGGTTTTACACTCTCACCTGTTTTATGGCGTAAGCTTCCCGGTGCACGTTCGGCTGGTCGTGTTCAATCCGTTGCTTTACGTATTATTTGTGATCGTGAATCAGAAATAGAACATTTTATCAAAGAAGATTATTGGTCCATTACAACAGACTTAAAAACTATCCGAAATGATAGTTTTCAAGCAAGGTTAACAATGTTTAATCAAAAAAAGATTGGCAAACTTGACATTCAATCTCAAGAGCAAGCAGATCAAATTCGCCTTATGTTAGAGGAAGCAAAATATTGTACACTTAGTGTTGAAGCAAAACCCACAAAGAGAAATCCTTCTCCTCCGTTTACAACATCCACTTTACAGCAAGCAGCTTCTTCAAAACTAGGGCTCTCAGCCTCTCGCACCATGCAAATTGCGCAAAAACTTTATGAAGGTGTTGAAATTAATGGTGAAATGGCTGGACTTATTACCTATATGCGTACTGATGGTGTGCAAATAGCACAAGAAGCTATTGATTCAGCACGAAAAGTCATTCATGAAGCTTTTGGCAGTGACTATCTTCCTGAAAACCCACGTTTTTATTCAACAAAAGCAAAAAATGCACAGGAAGCACATGAAGCTATACGCCCTACAGATTTTCAACGCATTCCCAATAAAGTACGCAATTTTCTCGATAGTGATCAGGCAAAGCTTTATGAACTGATATGGAAGCGTGCTATTGCCAGCCAAATGCGTTCTGCTGAAATTGAGCGCACAACTGTTGAAATTGAAGCACAACAAGGAGAAAACTGTGCAAATCTACGCGCAACAGGTTCTGTTATTCGTTTTGATGGCTTTATTTCTGTCTACACTGATCAACGAGAGGAAGAAAATAGTGAAGAAAATGAAGCAACACGTTTGCCACAAATAAATACTGGTGAAACGCTTACAAAAGAAAAAGTTGAATCTGTACAACATACTACAGAACCACCTCCTCGTTATTCTGAAGCCTCCTTAATCAAAAAGCTGGAAGAGCTAGGAATTGGACGTCCTTCAACCTATGCATCTACACTGTCCACACTTTGTGATCGTGGATATATTGTAATTGATAAACGAAAGCTTATTCCTGATACTAAAGGCCGTATTGTTACAGCCTTTCTTGAAAATTTCTTTAATCGCTATGTAGAATATGGTTTCACAGCTGACCTTGAAGAAAAACTGGATCTTATATCGGATGGAAAACTTTCTTGGAAAGATGTAATGCGTGATTTTTGGGATGGATTTAACGCGTCTATTACCAATATCAAAGAACTACGTATAACTGATGTCCTTGACGTTTTAAACGTAACATTAGCGCCTCTCGCTTTTCCTGTGCGTGAAGATGGAAGTGATATTCGTTCTTGTCCTCTTTGTCCAAACGGCCAGTTGTCCTTAAAACTTGGGCGTTATGGTGCATTTGTTGGCTGTTCTAATTACCCGGAATGCAAATACACACACCAACTTGGAACAGATATAGGAGAAGAGAATGAAGCCATGCGTAATGATGAACCTGTTATACTTGGCATCGACCCTACAACAGAAAAAGAGATCTCTCTTCGCAATGGTCGTTTTGGCCCCTATATTCAACTTGGTGAAAACAAAGACGTGAAACGTGCAGGACTACCAAAAGAATGGCAAACAGAAAATATAACTCTTGATAAAGCCTTGTCCTTACTATCACTCCCCCGTGAAATTGGAACACATCCTGAAACAGGCAAAATAATTACAGCCACAATTGGACGCTATGGTCCCTACCTTAGTCATGATGGCAAATCAGCTCCCCTTCTTTATGCAGATGAAGTTTTTGATATTGGCATCAATCGCGCTGTTACAGTGCTTGCTGAAAAACAAGAAAATAAAAAAACGCGAAACGGAACAGCATCCGCAACTCTTGCAACATTAGGAGATCACCCCGATGGAGGAACTGTGACTATACGCGATGGGCGTTATGGTCCGTATGTTAATTGGGGTAAAATTAATGCAACATTGCCCAAAAATAAAGAACCGATTAGTGTAACACTTTCAGAAGCATTAGAACTTATATCGGCGAAAGTATCTAGAAAAAAAATAACTGGTAAAGCTTCTAGTAAAAAAGTAACCATCAAAAGAGCTCCTTCCAAAAGAAAAGAGACATAAATTTTGGCTAAAGGCGAAAAAAAAACAGAATATTTCCAATCGATCAATATGGGGCAGCTGCCTAACAGGTCAGAAATTCTTTCCTTTATTCATGAGAATCCTGACCGATCAAGCAAACGTGAAATTACTAAAGCATTTAAGTTAAAAGGCGCTTCTCGTATCTGGTTAAAAGATATATTGCATGAGCTAAAGAATCAAAACTTCATACCAAAACAGCGTAAAAAGGAAATAAACAAAGCAAATTTACCGCCAGTTGCTTTAGTCAAAATTAGTGGACGCGATGAAGATGGCAGTTTTATTGCACAACCTCTTGAGTGGGAAGATGACTCAAAACCCAATATTGAAATACGCCCTTTTCATCGCATAAAAGGAGTAAATGTTGGTGTTGGAGATCATATTCTTGTAAAAATTTTTCGAAATAAAGAATCCCAAAATATCTCTTATACAGGACGCATTATTCGTAAAATTGATATATCTCCAAAGAGCACATTTGGTGTGGTACGAAAATTAAACACTGACCAATGGCGGCTGGACCCCATAGATCGCAAAACAAACGAACTCATTCTTGATACCTCCGAAACATCTTCAAAAATGAAAATAGAATCTGGAGATCTTGTTGAAGTTGAAATTAAAAAAAATATTGGTTATGGACTGAAAAGCGCGCAAATAAAGAATGTTTTAGGGCATATTGAGAGTGAAAAAACACTGTCAATGATTGCTCTTCTTTCAAAAGGAATTCCTTATATTTTTCCTGAGGATGTTCTTGAGCAAGTAAAAAATATCAAACCTGCCAGCATAGAAAATCGCGAAGATTGGCGACAATTACCTCTGGTTACAATTGATCCACCGGATGCAAAAGATCATGATGATGCCGTTTATGCAGTGAAAGATAAAGATCCTGCAAATAGCGGAGGTTGGATTATTATCGTCGCAATTGCAGATGTTTCTTACTATATCAAAACGGGAACTGCGTTAGATAAAGAAGCATTAAAACGGGGAAATTCTGTTTATTTTCCTGATCTGGTTGTGCCAATGTTGCCAGAGCGCATTTCCAATAACTTATGTTCTCTACGTGAAGGAAAAGAGAGGCCGGCTTTAGCTGTTCGCATGATTTTTGATGCAAATGGTAAAAAACGAAAACATAGTTTTCATCGTATTATGGTACGTGTAGTAGCTAAACTCTCTTATCAAGAGATGCAACAAGCCATTGAAGGAAAGATAAATGAAAAAAATGCTCCTTTTATCAAGAGTATCTTGCAGCCTTTATGGCAAGCCTATGGGTGTCTCAAAATCGCACGGAATCGTCGACAACCACTGGAATTAGAAATAATAGAAAAAAAGATTATTCTTGATCAAAATGGATGCATCAAAGATGTTGTAAATGAACCACATCTAGAAGCACACCGTTTAATTGAAGAATTTATGATACAAGCGAATATTGCAGCTTCTGAAACATTAAAAGAACATCATCAACCCTTTATCTATCGTATCCATGACAAACCCTCTCTTGCAAAACAAGAAGTTCTACGAACTTTTCTTCAAAGTCTTGGGATAGCACTCTCTCGAAGTTCAGAGCTTACATCAGCACGCTTTAATAGCATTTTAGCAAAAGTTATGAATAGCCAGCAACAAGAATTGATCAATCAGGTTATTTTACGCGCACAATCTCAAGCAGAATATAATCCTAAAAATATTGGCCATTTTGGTTTAAACTTACGCAGCTACACACATTTTACGTCACCGATTCGTCGTTATGCTGATCTTATTATTCATAGAGCACTCATCAAAGCCCTAAAACTAGGACATGACCAACTAACCGAAACAGAAGAACAAAATCTTGCAGAAATCGCTACACAAATTTCTTTGTATGAGCGCCGTGCAATGACGGCTGAAAGAGAAACCATTGATCGACTTGTCGCCCACTATTTAACAAACAAAATTGGCCGGACTTTTACAGGTCGTATTTCCGGAGTGACAAAAGCAGGTCTCTTTATCTCTCTTGACAAACTCAATATAGATGGTTTCGTACATATTTCTACACTTAAAAATGATTATTATTATTTCGATGATGTCCAACATATTCTTGTAGGAAAGCATAGTCATAAAGGCTATCAATTGAGTGATATAGTAGAGGTAAAGCTTATAACAGTACAGCCTTTTGCTGGTGCTTTATGCTTTGAGCTGTTAACAGAACCTCGTCCAATGTCTTTTTCATCTACGTCCTACCATAAAAGAAAATTTATAACAAAAAAACGAAAGCATGCTTTTTATGAAAGCAAAAAAATATTAACTAAACATAAGAAATAATAATTATTAATATTTTATAATGAAATTAAAATATATCTCTATATCATTAAATAAAATATAAATAAAAACTAATAAGTTGTCTGAAATTTAATTTGTATACATTATTTATTTATACGATAACCATCATTTATTATATATTATTATGTGTTTTATTTATTATTAAATAAATAATTAAATTATTATAAATAGTTATATTTTATACAATGGTACTGTAAGTTTAATTTATACAAATATTGCAATAATTTTTACTAATAAAATCATCTTATAGCTATGTATTTACTAAACAATATTGATTGTAATGACCACAAAGTATTTTAGCTTTTAAAGTTCTATTTTTCTAACTAATATGAATTTTGTTCATTTTAAGGTTTATATTACTTTTTATCATAACAGTTATGTTTACCTATTAGAGTTTTAGAACAACAATTGTGCACCACTTTAAAAATGTGGTTTGATACTTTTTATTTGTGTTATCATATGAGGGTGAAGGTTTGCGATACATTCCACACTGCTAGTAAAAATGAAATCACAAGGGTTTATACCTTTTGCCACGAACTGTATTCTTATTGTAGTTACTGCTATACCAATCTTGGGATTTGAAAATTAAGTCCAGAATTTAAAGATAACTGATATATGCTATTTTTCCATGTTCCAAGCTCAATATTGTCCGTATTTGTTTAACGGTGCTGCGCATTAACCCATACATTGTTCTTTAGTTTATCCATTGTATATAATGAAAATGAGGTAGCATGCTTTATGATAACACGCGCATTTGGTAATATTTTTCTCTTAATTACTATCAGTGTTATAAATGATTATGCAAAAGATCTACTTTGTTCTCTTATGAACTGCGCTATCTTAGGCTTTCAGAAAACTTTTATGGCATCATAGCTAACAAAACACTATAGGTTTAGTTAGCTCTCTTTCTCCTTGGAGATATATCTGTCTGTCTTTTTACAATCGAGTTTGTTCAATCTAAGTGCATTACTCAAAGAGCATGAATTTTACTTCTACTTACTTTGCTTTTATTTTTTGTTATGAAATAGATATGCTCATTGGCTAACCATTATTGAACAGTTCATAGATATTTCTAAACAATTTGATTTTTCAGCTAAAATAACTTGTTTTAGCTTATATATTTTTAGATGTTTGTACAATTTATAAGAAAATTAATCAGCTCTTGACTTTTTTTAGAACATCCGTAGTGTTACCACAAAATCTGATTACGTCGGAAATGGATTTTTACAGTGATATGATATCATTTTCAGTATAAAATAGGATTGATAAATTATGGCCAAAGCAGCAACCATTAAGATCAAGCTTTTGTCAACTGCGGATACTGGTTTTTTCTATGTGACAAAGAAAAATAGCCGTACAATGACAGACAAAATGAGCAAACGTAAATATGACCCAGTTATAAAAAAGCACGTTGAATTTAAAGAAACAAAAATTAAATAGTGGATTACAGCGCTTAAGTAATAGATTCTACAACCAAAGGTAAATGCAGTTTTATTGCTCTTCAAAGTTATTTTTTGAGGAGCGTTTTTTGTTATTTAAGTTAACAAAATTGTGAATCTGTAATCCGTATGCCTTGTACAACCTTGTACAAAATTAAATGGGTTGATTTATTTTTTGGTTGCCTATTTGTCCCGTTTTGATATGCAACCAACATGAAAAGTGCAATAACTATAACAAAATTTTCTCATGAGAATGAGAGGGTATTTGTATCGAAGAAATAGAAATTTTTTATAAAAATTATAAGCGATTTTCACTAAATCAAACGTATATACAGTAGCAATTTCTTTATTCCATGAAAAAGAAGTTTTCTCATTTTAATTTAAGAAACCTTAACTTAAAGATTATCGGTTTTAGCAGTCTCATTGCTGCTACCATTCTTATCATTATGATAATTTATTTTAAACATACTCAAACATTCCTTCAAAAAGCAAGTTTTTCTGTTAAAACATCACTCGAAGGTCACGCATTTGTTATTGATGGCGATTCAATCATGATTTCTTCTGTCATGATCCGGCTTGTAGGAATTGATGCTCCAGAGCTCCAACAATTTTGTGGTAACAAAAACGCACGCTATCCCTGTGGGCTTAAGGCAAAAAAATATTTAGAAAAACTCATAGCAAACCATCCTGTCACATGTCATTGGCACAAAAAAGATAAATATCGTCGTATTCTTGCTATATGTAAAACAGAACAAGTCGGCAATATTAATGCAACGCTTGTACGTAATGGTTGGGCAGTAAGTTACCATGATTACCCTAAAGAAGAGCAAGAAGCCAGAGAGAGGAAAAAAGGGATATGGCAATCCAATTTTCAACAACCAAGAAAATGGCGAAGAGCACATCCTCGAATAGAATAAGGAAAATTTTCTTTGATCTCCTATTTGCCAATGAAGCAAGCACACTCTAGCCAAATTAGAGAACTTGAAAAGAGAATTTATTCTTGTCGCATTTGTGTTCAACAACCACGCTATCTTCCTCCTCTTCCTCACGAACCAAAACCTGTTGCTTATTTATCCGATACAGCTTCGGTTGCAATCGCAGGACAAGCACCAAGTTTACGTGTATATGAAAGTTCTATTCCTTTTAATGATCGTTCTGGCGATAGATTACGTAATTGGCTCAACGTAACAAAAGAGGAATTTTATAACAGATCTCTCTTTGCTATTGTTCCTACGGGATTTTGTTTTCCAGGCTATGATCAAAATAACTCTGATCTACCACCAAGACGTGAATGTCAAGAAATATGGCATAAAAAGGTCTTTCAGGCTATGCCACAAATAAAACTTGTCCTTGCTATTGGAAGTTATGCGCAAAAATGGCATATTACAGAGTTAAAACATAAAACTGTTTCAGCAACAGTCAGTGATTGGAGAAATATTCTTTCCATACGTCAACCTCGAGGCTATAATGTTATGCCTTTACCTCATCCATCATGGAGGAATACTTCTTGGTTACAAAAAAACACATGGTTTAATGATGAGCTTATCGTGTACCTGCAGCGTCTAGTGCGTGAATTTTTATAAACTGAATATTGAGAAAAGTATGGATCGTCTTGATCGAAAAATTTTACATCTTTTGCAAGAAAATGCGACACTCTCTGTTGCTGATATCGCTAAAAAAGTTGGTCTTTCCACCACTCCTTGCTGGCGCAGAATTCAAAAACTTGAAGAAGATGGTGTTATTCAACGCCGTGTTGCGGTTCTTTCTCCAGAAAAAGTAAATGCACACGTTACCGTATTTGTGTCTATTCGTACAAACACACACAGTCATGAATGGTTTAAGCGTTTTTCTAAAATTGTGCAGGAATTTCGTGAAGTGATTGAATTTTATCGGATGAGTGGAGACATTGACTATTTATTGCGTGTTGTCGTACCCAATATTGAAGCTTATGATCTTTTTTATAAGAAATTAATTGCTAAGATTGATATCCGTGACGTCTCATCATCTTTCGCAATGGAACAGATTAAATACACAACGGAACTCCCACTCAATTATATAAAATTACACGAAAAAACCAATGAATAAAACTCTCAAAAGCTTCCTTCAATCTTTAAAGACGTTCATCCTTTAAGCAATTAAGCCTTCTTGTTCAAAAAACGCCATTTGTGTATGTGCCAAAACAGCAGCCTTTACAATACCAGCCGCCAAAGCTGCACCTGTCCCTTCGCCAACACGCATACCTAGATCTAAAAGCGGTTCTTTGCCAATTTTTTTTAAGAGTTTACGATGTACCGATTCAGAAGAAACATGTCCAACAAGAACATGGTCAAGAGCTCTTGGATTCATTTTATAAAGCACTGCTGCTGCTGCTGTTGCTACAAAACCATCTAAAATAACCGGCACTTTTTCCATCCTTGCTGCTAAAATGGCACCAATCATAGCAGCAATTTCACGCCCTCCTAGGCGGCGCATTATTTCAAAAGGATTTTTAAAATAATTTTTATGTAGAGAAATAGCTGTCTTGACCGCTGCTATTTTACGTTGATAAAATTCCCCTTCAGATTCCATACCACTTCCTGTCCATTCCTCAACTTCTCCACCAAACAATGCTAAGCACAAAGCTGAAGCTATCGTTGTGTTTCCAATACCCATTTCACCTATACACAAGAGATCCGTTCCACCAGCAATAGATTCCATTCCAAACGCCATAGTAGCAGCTGCACTACGCTCGTCCATTGCTGCATCTTTGGTAATATTCATTGTTGGATATTCCAGTGCTAAATCAAATATCTTCAATCCAAGATCATAAGCTATACATATTTGATTAATAACAGCACCACCAATTGAAAAATTTTGTACCATCTTTTGTGTCATAGATTGTGGAAAAGGTGTAATATTCTCTTCTGTAATGCCATGATTCCCAGAAAAAATAGCAACCAAGGGACGCATTACAAGCGGCTTTTCTGTTCCTCTCCATCCTGCATACCAAACCGCAATATCTCCTAATTTTCCTAGCGTTCCTCGAGCGCTCGTTAATTTTTTTTGCCGTTTTTTTGCCAAAGTTGTAGAAAATGCATCAGCAGTAGGTAAATTTGTGAGTAAAGCACAAAAATCATCAAATGGACTAACGGTCATGAAGTTACCTTTTTAAATCTACAATCTTTAATGAGAATCTTGTCATATATACAGGATATGAATAATTTGTTGTTTTTTTAAGCAGCGTTTTAAAGTTAAATATTATTAGAAAAATTATCTTTAACTCTATTTCATAACAAAACAACTATTTTACTAATTTATATATTACCAATATTATCGATATATTATATTATTAATTTGTTTCCATATTGAGTAACATTGATCAGCATACTGTTTAACATATGGTACCAATACCCTCTCCATAGCAAAGCTAATGACTTTCTGAAATTTACGATCTTGTTTATTCACAAACCTCATAAAAAAGTAAAATTTTATGGAATCTAAACTTTAACATAGATTAATTTATAAACTGTTATTAAATGAGAGCAGAAAAAGCTTCTTTCAAAACGTGCACGCCCGCATTGGTTTTTGTTGCATCATTTGATAACATTTGCCGCCATCGACGTGCCCCGTTCCGACCATGAAATAAACCAATCATGTGACGTGTTACATGAGAAAGCTTCCCTCCTAATGCGATATGCCGAGCAGCATAATCACACATAGCCTCAATAAGCTCACTATCACTTAGATCACTCTGCGGTTCACCATATATTTCAAAATCAATATGCTTTAACAAAGTTGGATCATGATAAATTTGTCGACCAACCATAGTCGCATCACACAAAATTAAATGCTCTTTGATTTCATCAATAGATTTAATTCCACCATTTATCCCAATGAATTTATGAGGATATCTACGTTTTAATTTATAAACTCTTTCATAATTAAGTGGGGGAATATTACGATTTTCTTTCGGGCTTAATCCTTTTAACCATGCTTTGCGTGCATGAACCCAGAGTGCATCACACCCTGCATTCCAAACTTGATCAGCGAAAAGATCTAAAGTTAATTCTTCATCCTGCTCATCCACACCAACACGACACTTGACAGTGACAGGTATAGTAACTACTTCTTTCATCGCTTCCACAGCATTTGCTACAATGTCAAGATGTAACATCAAACAAGCACCAAATACACCCGCTTGAACACGATTTGATGGGCAACCAACATTGAGATTTATTTCATCATAACCAAATCCTTCAGCAATTCGTGCCGCCTCTGCCAATTTTTGAGGATCTGCTCCCCCTAATTGCAACGCAATTGGATGTTCTTTATAGTTCAAAGCCAACAATTGTTTACGAACACCGTGAATTACAGCATCAGCTACAATCATTTCGGTATAAAGAAGTGCCCTTTTCGTTAAAAGGCGATAAAAAAACCTGCAATGCCGGTCTGTCCAGCCTAACATTGGCGCTACTGCAAATTTTACTGATGATGGAGAACCATAAAATATCATAGGAAGATTACTCTATCATCCCCACTAAGTGCGTTTTATTCATCTATACAAAACCACAACTGTTTATACTCCATAGAAAACTTTATTCTCTTTACCATCACTTAAAGATGTAGGAATATACTCTCTATCTTATCATCTTCCTTAATTGACCAAAATTTTGCTCAAATCAAAAGAAAAACGCAATACACCATTCCTAACAGAACGACTTCCAGATATGATGGACATGTAGCTTGTCTATAAAATATGAATTGTAAACATAGAAATATTTTTATTTGAAAGTCTTTTCTCGTCACTCATATGAGTCTTTAAAAATTACACCCACGCTATCCAGCACAATATTTAAGATGTGCTGAGTTTGATAAACAATAAACAAAGCATCATATATAATTCGCACCATTGTGGCTCATTTTCCTTCAATATTTTCAACTTACTGCGCAAATAGATACTATATAAGGCGGCTAGCACAGAACCGAATTATAATAAATCTTGTTTACTCTCTTTTTGACTTCGCATATAAGCAGAAAGAACATTAACCTCTTTTTCATTAAACAAAAGCCCAAGTTTTGAACGGCGCCATAATATATCTTCACATGTTTTAGCCCATTCCTTTTCCATTAACCATTTGACTTCTACTTCGTAGAGCCCGTGTCCAAAATCTTTTCCTTTATCCACCTTACCATTTGCAAATATTAGTAGCGCCTCCGAACCATAAGACCGTGCAAGTCTACGATATGTAAAAGCATCTAAATCTGGAATCAAAAGAGCAATCTCATTTTCAATTGTATCTAGCCTATTATACGGAAAATCACCTCCAGGAAGTGTTGAGTTTGCTGTCCATGGTGCTCCCTTTGTTCCAAGCGCTTTTTCAACAAATTTCATCGCATCTTCAGCCAGCTTGCGATAGGTCGTAATTTTCCCACCATAAAGATTAAGAATCCGTGGTACACTTTCTGTCCCCATTTCTTTCAGAGTGTAATCACGTGTAATTTCTTGTGCTTTTGAAGCTCCATCATCATAGAGTGGACGGACACCAGAGTAAGTCCAGACAATATTCTCACGCAATATAGGTTGTATGAAATATTCACTTGCTGCTGTACAGATATAATCAATCTCTGTATCCGTAATATGAACATCCGCAGGATCACCCTGATAGTCACAATCTGTAGTTCCAAGCAATGTAAATTCTTCTTGATACGGAATAGAAAATATAACACGCCCATCACCGTTTTGAAAAATATAAGCACGATCATGGGCATAAAGCTTAGGAACCAGAATATGAGATCCCCTGACAAGTCGTACAGACGGATTCTCTTTACAGTTCAATACGTCTGCCAGAATGTGATTAATCCAAGGACCCGTCATATTCGCCACATAAGAAGCACTAACATAATATTCTTTACCGCTTAATCTATTTCGAAGAACTATAAGCCATTTTTTTTCTTCTTTCTTTAATGAGAGCACTTCTGTCCGAACTTTTATATCGGCCCCCTGCTTTTCTGCGTCACGCGCATTAGCAATGACTAGACGTGCATCATCTACTCTTGCATCAGAATATTCAAAACCTATACGATACTCTTCCTTAAGTGTAGAGCAAAATTTTTTTGAAAAATTAACTGTTTTACTGCGCCACAGCTTTTGATTCCAATTCCCTAAATAATCATAAATGAAAAGTCCAAAACGTAACATCCAAGCAGGACGCAACTTTTTATGATAAGGGAGAAGAAAACGTAAAGGACGCACAATATGGGGAGCCATACGCCAAATGATTTCGCGTTCTTTTAACGCTTCACGAACTAATCTGAATTCATAGTGTTCAAGATAACGAAGACCGCCATGAATAAGCTTTGTTGATGCACTTGAGGTCCCTGATGCAAGATCATTCATCTCCACCAATCCTACTTTAAACCCGCGTCCAGCTGCATCTCTCGCCAATCCACATCCGTTTATTCCTCCACCAATAATAAACAGGTCATAATGTGCTGTGGTTTTCATAATTTTGCTTTTCATCATTCAATGTAATTTGTTCCACTGTGCTCGATAAAGCAATAGTGAAAAGTCAATACAAACGCTGTTCATTGGATTATCAAGGTGCTCTTCCCCACAAAAATGCGCATAAATATTTTAGCTATTAAAAAACATAATCAACACAAAATATTCTTCATATAAAATCTTTTTTAATTGATGCTTTTCCAGTAAGCTACTAAATTTACACTATAGTCAAATGCTTTATTGCACGTAAGCAATAGATTTCATATAGTTTACTCAACATGACAATAAAAAATAGAAATGAGAAGCCGTATAAATGACCTATCAGCCTCAATCCTCAAAAACAACGTTCATCGCAAAATTGTCAGCAATAGTTATGTTGAGTATTTTAATTTGCTCATCTTTTTTATCAAATGCAACATCAAGCGACAAAAGAGCAAATTACGTAAACGCAGAAAGTCTGAAAACAGAGCTTTTGAAAGATCCTACTTTTTTATCCAATCTCAAAGAAAAGATTACACCACGTATTGATGATCATGATATTCAAAAAATTATAAGAGATTATTTACTCGCTCACCCAGAGATCATAATAGAGATGCAGCTTAGCCTCGAAGAAAAATTAGAAAAGGAAAGCGAGCAAAAAACCAAAAAACAAGCTTCAATCATCAACTTGTTGAAAAAAGAAATTTTTCAGTTTCCTCATGACGCTTTTTTAGGAAATCCAAATGGTAAAAAAGTTCTTGTTGATTTTTTTGATTACAATTGTGGGCATTGTAAGATGTCCTATCCGTACATAGAAAATTTAATAAAAGAACACCCAGACCTCCGCGTAATTATCAAAGATTTACCAATTTTAGGCACTGATTCTATAGCTGCTCATACTGTTGCCTATGTTTTCCGTAAACAATTTCCAGAGAAATATCCTAAGTTTCATAAAGCCCTCTTAACGAGCAAAAGCCGCGTAAATGAAGCTAAAGCTATAAAAATAGCAGTCTCATTAGGAGCAGATGAGAAAAAGCTGCGCAATGCAATAAAAGACCCTAATATTCAAAATTCCTTTAAAAAAAATATTCAAATCGCTTCTATGCTCAATATTACAGGAACACCTTCTTACATCATTGGTGATAAAGTATTTATCGGAGCCGTGGGCCAAGATATTTTGGAAGAAGCTATACAAAATATACAATAAATATCTTTTCTTTACCTCGTCAATTTTATGAAGAATCCCGTAAATGAAATAATTTTATGCTTTCTCTTTTTTGATAACAGGCTTATAAGTGGAATGTCGCATAGTAGATAATGGTTTAAAATTGCAAAGTATAATTCTAAAAAAGTAAAGAGCTTTTAACGGAAGCCCCCCAAAAAGATCATCCGTAGTCTAGAGATATTCAGTCATAAGAATTAAATAATGACGATCTTCATTGATCAAGGAGTTAGTGACAAAATGACAACAAAAAAAATGGATAAGGTAAAACATACTGCAATTGACACAAAAATTATCCGTGACCTTGCTGAAATTTTAAATGATACCAATTTAACAAACATTGAACTTGAACAAGGTGAACTTCGTATTTGTGTATCTCGCCAAAATACCTCAGCCACTCCTGAGCGAACAATTTATGCACCTCTTTCCACCCCTACTGTTGCTGTAACTTCTCCCTCTACCCCAATAACTGAAACTCCTATACAAGAAGACAAATCAAAAAATGCAATAACATCTCCAATGGTTGGAACAGCTTATCTTGCACCGTCACCAGGAGCACAGCCTTTTGTAGAAGTAGGGCAAAATGTTTCTGAAGGCCAAGCATTACTTATCATTGAAGCAATGAAAACGATGAATCAAATTCCATCACCACGCTCAGGTACAGTGACCTCTATCTTTGTTAAAGATGGGCAACCCGTTGAGTTTGGTGAACCACTTGTTGTTGTTGAATAAAGCGAGGGGGCAACCATGATTCGAAAAATCCTCATTGCTAATCGGGGAGAAATTGCTCTTCGCGTTCTGCGAGCCTGCAAAGAACTTGGAATAAAAACCGTAGCCGTTCATTCCACTGCTGACGCTGATGCAATGCATGTTCGCCTTGCTGACGAAAGTGTTTGTATTGGGCCTCCTCCGGCGCGCGATTCTTATTTAAGTATTCATCAAATTATTGCAGCTTGCGAAATCACAGGGGCTGATGCTGTTCATCCAGGCTATGGCTTTCTTTCTGAGAATGCAAAATTTGCAGATGTTCTCGAAGCCCATGATATTACATTCATCGGCCCAACGGCTGCGCATATTCGAACCATGGGTGATAAAATTGAAGCAAAGAAAACTGCTAAAAAGCTTGGAATTCCCGTAGTCCCTGGTTCAGATGGAGCTGTCACTGAGGAAGCAGAAGCTTTGCACACAGCTCGTGAAATTGGTTATCCAGTTATTATTAAGGCTTCTGCGGGTGGTGGTGGACGCGGTATGAAAGTCGTCCATTCAGAACAAGAATTTGCTATAGCTCTCAAAACGACCCGTTCAGAGGCGGCTGCAGCCTTTGGCGATGATGCCGTTTATATCGAAAAATATCTTGAAAAACCTCGTCATATTGAAATTCAAGTTATAGGTGATGGAGCAGGAAATGCTGTTCATTTAGGAGAACGCGATTGTTCACTTCAACGACGTCATCAAAAAATATGGGAAGAAGCTACATCACCAGCTCTTAATGAAACTGAACGGAAAAAGATTGGTGATATTGTTGCAAATGCCTGTGCACAACTTGAATATCGTGGAGCGGGTACTATTGAGTTTCTCTATGAAAATGGTGAATTCTACTTCATTGAGATGAATACGCGTTTACAAGTCGAGCATCCTGTAACAGAAGCGATTACAGGTATAGATTTAGTTCATGAGCAAATTCATATTGCTTCAGGCGAAAAACTTTCCGTTACTCAAGACGATGTCTGCTTCTCTGGTCATGCTATTGAATGTCGTATCAATGCGGAAGATCCTATTAACTTTACGCCGTCACCAGGAACTATTACACATTTTCATACACCTGGAGGTTTAGGAATTCGCGTTGATTCAGGTGCTTATTCGGGTTATCGTATTCCTCCTTATTACGATAGCATGATTGGAAAGCTAATTGTTCATGGACGTACTCGCTTAGAATGCATGATGCGTTTACGACGTGCTTTAGATGAATTTGTGGTCGATGGAATAAAAACCACATTGCCTCTCTTTCGCGATCTCATTAACAATCAAGATATTGCAGACGGTAATTATAATATTCACTGGCTAGAAAAATATCTTTCTAGCCAAGCAGCTTCTCCAGATTTGTAATCTGAAAACAAAATGGTGAACTTGCATCAATGCTTATTTATGATGACGTATTAATTTTATAATTAATCGTTTAGCAACTTGAATGGGAGCATCGAAACAGGGTGATTCGCTTATTGCAAACTTTTTTATGGTAAATAAATAAAAATCAGTCGCTTGTAGTTACAAGAGAAATCAACATGCAAATAAAAATTATTCAATAAAGGAGCAAAAATTCTTCTAAGAAAACATCTTAATGTAAGAGCAATCGGCAACATTAGAAACTAACAAATCAAGTTGTAGCGTCAGCTTATTACTTCGTAAATTTAAATATGAGACAATACCCAACATTGCTGTAAATGATGATAAGAAAATAAAAAATCTGATTATTTTATAACTTATGATACAAGTTTTTTAAAATATGTACCCAAACTGATAATTTTCTATTTTCCTTTTTATGAGTTTGTGCTACCTCCTACGTTGTTGTGCCCTTATAGCTCAGTTGGTAGAGCACCTGATTTGTAATCAGGGGGTCGGGAGTTCGAGTCTCTCTGGGGGCACCATTTTTTATTTTTAACATATTGAAATATATAGATTTTTTCTTTAAATAGCCATTTTCAGACCACCTTTTAGACCACCTTCTACAGTTTATATAATTTTACCTAATTTGTTCTTATTTGCTCCTTATTTTTCTTTGGAGTGAAGGCTAAGATCTCTTTTTTTCTCCATCTCACTGCTCTCCCTAGCTTATATGGCTCCGGAAACAACCCCTGAAGCACCCAATTGCGAATCGTTGTTGTGGATACACTAAAAAGCTGTGCACACTCACGTGTCGTTACATATCTATCTCCATCATCAAATATCATCTCATTACCTTTCTCTTTTTTATGTTAATTAAATGGGTGGGGGCTGGAAGGCATGTGAAGCACTCCAACTTTTAAAAATCTGCAAGTTTATTTTTTAGATGTGTTCAATTTCATATTTCCAATCAGGCAATTGAGTAAGAGCTAATGCGAGTTGTCCTCTATGGCACATGCATACATTGGCTTCAAAACAGGTGATTGCAACGCGCTTTTTATTTAAAAAAATTTGATATAATTTATTTATTGCACAAGAATTATTCTTGAGAGTTGTATTTTGATAATCTTCAAAAAGGCGGTCATAATCTTTTTGTGTTTTCAAATTTCTTCGTTTTTCAGAGGCAATTCCAAGTTCAGGCATATGCATATATTCAATATCAATGTTGCTTACAGCTTGCTCTAATTGTCTTTTTGAAAATCCGTGTTTTCTACTTATTGGATTTTTACGAACATCACATAAAGTTTTGATATTGTTTTCTATGAGACTCTTAAGATAATTCTCAAGGGACTTGCCTTCATAGCCAATGGTAAAAAAACAAAATTCCTCATCTTTAGCAGGCTGTATGATAATATGTTTGGTGTTACACACGTTTAATTTCCTTGGTAAATGGGTGGGGGTGCTTAAGCAAGAGGAGAAGGAGAGAGCACCCCCATAGGTTTAAGCAGCTTTTGCCAAAATCTTTTGCACCTCTTGGTCTATTTCTGCTAAAAAGATTTCGACCGCTTGATTAATCCGTTCGATTTGTTCTTCATCACGGTGAATGCGCTTAATTTTCATACGAAAATCAGATGATCTGCCTACAAAACGTGGGTCATAACTGATAAAATCACACCATTTGCGCCCCGTACAAGCCATTTGAAATTGCATTTGTGCGATATATTCTGACTTGATATTGCCATCTATAAAAAAGCGTAGATGGTTTGGTGGTTGCGGGCATTTAACCTCTACTAAACCGTTCTCACCAATAAGCCCATCAGGACTTGCACCAGCCATTTGGATTATAGGATGTTGGACAAATCCACACCTTGTGACTTCTGCGTCATAAATGAATTCATATTCTCTTAAGGCATTCTCTTCATGTTCAATGCCCCATTGCATAGCAGGTGTTGTATAAGATTGGCTTATTTCCTCTGTTAAGCGCTCTGTCATAAGCTTTATTTTGTACTCCTCATATTTGCTTGTAGGCGTTCCCTTTGCTGTTTTACTGAGTATGTTGTAAACGTTTGAAGCAGTGACTTTACCCAAGCGCGCTTGAAACCATTCTGCTGTTCTTTGTTCCATCTCACACCGCCGTTTGTTGTTGAGTTGGTGCATATTCAATATCTTGTATAGGTGCATCTAATTGCTCTTGTTGTGCTTTATTCATTTGCTTTCGTTGCTTTTTTTTCAAAGAAAACAAAGCGATTTGAGCTTGTTTATAAGACATATCTGTTAGATTTTTTGCTCCTACGAAAGAGATAAGCCTACTTTCTTCAGATTGTGTTTTTTTAATTAATTCTTTGATTTCATTCATCTGTTCAGGAGAGATACCTGCAAGAAGCGTGTCGCCATCTGTATCGTCTTCTTTTCTTGCAACATTAAGAAGCATGCCTAAGAGATATCTACGTGCGTAGGTGAGAGTAGAACCAACCGCTTGTATGTTATTTTTGCTCCCTGTAGCATCAAAAGGAAAGGTTCCTTCTGTTGATATTTCATTGCCCGATATATGCTTTAAAGTCATTTCTACAGTTATGTCATTTGAACTCTGGTCTTTGATACGAGAGAACAAGGCAAAGTGATGTGTTGCAAGAGGTTCTTTGATTGCATCAATATATTTATCAAGCGTTGTATAGAGGCTTTTAGTATGTGTATTAATGGCGTTTTGTTCGATATTTTTGTATTCCATTTGCATAGCAGAAAGATCACGGACAAAGTTTTGGCGCTCTTGTCGTTTTATCTCTTGTTCTCGCAATTCAAGAAGACGCTTGAGACGATCCAGATCAACATCATTTTCTAAAGCTCTTTCTAAAATAAGCTCCATAGCTGTAGGTTTGATTTCACAATCGTTCGTTTTTTCCACTAATTCCGTTTGTGTGGTACTTAGTTCACTCATCTTGATTTCCTCCTATTTGAGCGCAATTCTCCCGTGGCGTGAATCACGCTTGTGTTTAAAAGTTGTTTGTGTGGTTAGAAACGGCTTATAGAGATACTATAAGACTAGTCGTTCGTATTTTTTTCCATTATTGCCTCTCGCCCGTTGTGATGATTTCATCATTGATGATCTCTGCGTTACCATAGATTTTGGCATTTCCCCAAACTTTTGCTCTGATGGAAATCAATGGACTGTCATAAATTTTAGCATTTCCATAAATTTTAGCTTTTCCACTAATAAATGCACCACCGGAAACTTGTGCATTCTCGTAGATTTGTGCACTGGCAAAAACACGAGCATGTCCAAAAATCTGCGCATTGCCAAAAATATTAGTTTCTCCGGTAACAGATGCACTACCAAAAACACATGCATTTTCGTAAATATCAGCAATGTTATCAATATAAGCATCACCAAAAACCTTGGCTTTGTCATAAACTCTTGCATGACCATCCACACGAGCGTTTCCATAAACATGTGCATCACCAAAAACCTTGGCATAACCATAGACTTTTGCATCATCGCCTACCCAGCAATTGCCATCATGACTTAGATTGTCTTCTTTTTGTATAAAACCGCCTAGGTCGTCTGCTTTAATACCACCAAAGTCTCGTAAGGCACGAATGCGGTGGAGAGTTTTGCCATCAACTTCAATTGTTTCATCAGTAAGTTCATATTTCTTTTCCATGGTTTTTGCCTCTACCTTAAGATAGCATCACTTCCATAAAATGCTGTTTTGCCAGCTACTATGGCATTACCACCAACTTTTGCGTTATTATAAACTTCGGCATCATCATAAACCTTAGCATTTTCATAAACTTTGGCATTTTCATAAACCCATGCCTCACCACCAACCCAGCAATTGTCATCATGGCTAAGATTTCTTTCACTCTCTACCCAACCACCAAGATCACCTTTTTTAACATCTCCAAAGTCTTTTAATGCACGGATACGGTAAAGCGTTATTCTGTCAACTTTAATTGTCTCATCAGTCAATTCGTATTTCTTTTTTATCATAATAACCTCCTCTTAATGCATGGTTTGTCTTTTAAGCTCTTGAGACAACACACCAATTCCTTTTGCTGTGATTTTTGCGCAAGGAATGACCTTTTCTATTCCACTTGCGGTTTGAAGTGTGATGGTTGGACAATCCATAAGTTTCTTTTGAATTTTATCTTGATAAGGTAGCAAGTTTCCACCTGCTGCACGTCGATACACCCAACCTTTTTGCTGTAAGAAGAGAATGAACTGTTTTGGTTGTAACTCGAGTATTTTAGCTGCTTCTGTAAGACCGAAGAGTCCGTCATGACGCTGTAAGCTTTCAAGAGCCATTGCCTTTGGTTTTAAATTTGCAATAATGTTATCTTTTTGTTCATTTTCATTTTTGAGATACGTTAAAACACCAAGCATAACTTGAGGGCTTGAGTAGTCGATTTGTGGTATTACTGCTTGCTTTTCCAATTCTTGCCAGCGGTCAATGATTTTTGCTCGTAATGTCATGTTGTAACCAGACACAAGAATTAAACATTCACGTTTAGGGAGGTAATAACAAGAGCGATTTTCACCTTTGCTATCAAGGTAATAACCACTGAAATCAACCGGTCCAAATTTGGACCCGTTAAGTTCGTCAAGCATTTGCCGAATATCACGCATAATATGTTTATGTTGCTTACCGCATAACTCTGCAATTTCACGGCTAGACATGGTTTGAACAGTTTGGTTATTAAAATTGTTTTCTGCTGCTGTCATAACATTATGCATGATGAACTCCTTTCAAAAAGTTCGTATTTTTTTCAGATGTTATAATAAGGTTTTTCATCATCACCTCCTTAATTTAAGAAAATACAAGTTTTGGTATAATATTCTGCCCAAACTTCTATGGCGCTCTGTTTTAGCGATTTTCCTTGCTGCGTGAATTTTGAAGTAATGATTATCGATTTTATCTGTTTCTATTTCAGATTTTGGACAAATCTTTTGTCTGTTCCACTCTTGTTTTGTAAAAACAAAATCCACGCCTTCTTTTAGATCAAGCTTTTCAACACAATCATTAAACCAAGTGTCAAAATCTTGTTTCAAATGTAAGTACCTATGCATTACATGGGCATTGACCATTTGGACATAACCGATTTTGTCTTCTACCTTGTGTTCAGGTATGAGATATCCTTTGCTATCTTTATTAGCGTCATGTGTGTTCATAAGTTTACTCTAATTAATTATTGATGAATTAAAGGGGGCGCTTTTAAATGCGCCCTTCAGAATTTTTAAAGCACATCACAAGGACGCAACCGGTGTTGTTTTTCATAAGAACCATACATTGCATCCTCATATCGCTGCTGTTCGATATCGTCTAAAAAAAAACCGTATGCTGCGCTATGTTCAATAAATTCGTGAGGTATTTTGCCATTAAAACACTGCTCTTCACGTTCTCTAAGATAAAGTTCTGCAATATCTTCAGAGATATCTTCGCAACTTTTCTCAGAAGGATTCACACGAAAGATTTGTACGGTATCATCTGCCTCATCAACAATCTCTAAAACTTGGCTTTCATCAAGTGGACCAGACTCTCCAATGTGTTGATCATCACCGTAGACAACTAATAAAATTTCATTGGAATTAATAAGAATTGGCTTATCCATAATTTCTCCTCCCTAACGCCTCTTGGCAATTGTTTGTTTGTGGTTTGTATAATTACTTATATAACTATAATTATAAAATAGCAAGCAAAAAATTATAAAAAGTTATATTTTTTATAAAAATTATTATAATATCTTGCTGAATAAGAGGGGAGGATAATTAGCGATAATTCCGAATCATCTTGCTGTAAGAACTTATTGGCAAAATAGCAAATATCTCTCCAACCCACACAATTTTAACATTCTTAATGGGTAAGGCATTCCAAGAAAGCAGATCTATTTCACCATTCATGCCCCTGCTAATCTGCTTTATATATCTTTTATTATCATGTGTTAAAATAACGGCTTCTTTGCCAAAAAAGGATTCTATAGTTTTAATTTGGCGCCGTCTTACGATAACCATATCTCCATCTTTATAAGCTGGAAGCATAGAGTCTCCTTTAACTTCAAAAGCAACCATATCATCAGGTAAAGCAAAAGGAATTTCTACTTGTTCAAGACCATCTTCAGGGATTTGTTCAAAGCTTGGATCTATCTGTGTTCCTGCTCCAATATAGCCCATAAGAGGAACAAAAGTTGTTAAGTGATTATCCCCTTTTAGTTCTTTATATAATTCTAAAATGGCATCTCGATTAGAGCCGCGTGGATCAGAATCTTTTAACCACTTAGACACTGAAGCTTGTGTTACGTTTAGCCGTTTGGCTACATCTTCTTGCGTTAAGTTAAACTCGGTCAAAATCTTTTTTAATGTGCTTATGATATTAGATTTATTACTCATACTTCTGCTTACCTTATTTTTTTATCGTTGATAAAGATAAATTTCCTTGACTTTATATAACTATAATTATATGAATAAAATAAGACAAAGCTGTAATTGGAGCTTGTAAATGGATCAACGAGAAAATTTTAAGAATTTGACTAAGTCAATACGGGGCAAATTTAATTGGACACAATCAGAAATGGCAAAAATGCTTGGTGTAACTCAAGCAGCTGTTTGCAAGTGGGAAAAAAGAGGATCTATCTCCGTAATAAATTATTTAAAGCTGCAAAAATTGAAAGATAGTTCTATCTCTATGTCTTCTTTTGTTGCTGCTCCTACAGATAGTAATGAACACCAGCAACATCCTTCACACTCTTAAACAGGCAAAAGAAGAGATCAAATTAATAGATTACGCGTCATCATAGCGCGCACATACCAACTAATACGTAGAGCCTTAAGGGGGGATCATCATGGTTTTTAAAGCACATAAGAATGATATTGGGAAACCGCGTATTGATCTTATTCCACCACTCACGTTGCTTGATATTGGTCGTGTTTTGGAGTTTGGAGCAAACAAATACGGTGCGAGCAATTGGCGTCATGGCATGAATTGGAGCCGTTTGTATGGAGCTGCTTTACGTCATTTATTAGCATGGTTTGCTGGAGAGAATAAGGACCTTGAAAGCGAATTACCACACTTAGCGCATGCAACTTGCTGTCTTCTTTTCTTGATGGAATGCGAAACACAACAGATTGGTTGTGATAATCGTCCAAAAGAAAGGCGGAAGTATCATGACCACTAACACACACACCATTCTTTGTCTTGATCTAGGCACCAAAACAGGCTGGGCGATATGCGGTGCGGACGGTCACATAACAAGCGATACAGAAGATTTTCAATCACGCCGCTTTGAAGGCGGTGGTATGCGTTACTTGCGCTTTAAGAGATGGCTAACAGATATAAAGCAGACAGCAGATGGAATTGATGCGGTGTATTTTGAAGAGGTGCGCCGGCATGTGGGTACAGACGCAGCGCATGTTTATGGCGGCTTTCTAGCGACCTTAACAGCGTGGTGTGAACATTATCAGGTACCATATGAAGGCATTCCTGTTGGCACAATAAAGAAGGCAACGACAGGAAAAGGCAATGCCTCAAAAGAAGAAATGATTAAGGCGGTGTGTGCAAAAGGACATACGCCTAATAACGACAACGAAGCAGATGCTTTAGCAATTTTATATTTAATGAAAGAAGGGGGTATATATGTCCAGTAAAATACCATGGACGAGACTTAATACAGACCAGTGGCTATTTAAACTCTCTGATTTGCCGCCTATGGAAGTCAATGTTTATGTGAAGTTGCGGATAAGAATGTTACACACGCGTGAACCTCTTTTGAATGATTCACGAATATTATCTCATTTTACTTGTTGTTCAGTAAAAAGATTTCAAAAGGCATTAGATTATTTATTTAGATCTGGACACATCATTTGTTTAGAAGATGGTCGTTTGTGGAGTTCAGATGTTGAGGAAGAACTCAATAACTCAAACGAAAATTTAAATAAATTTTCAGAGAGAGCACAGAAGGCAGCGCAAGCAAAATGGGCAAAACATCATAAAGCAAAAACAATTAGTGATGATCAAGATGCTAAGCATGATGCTAACGGTATGCTTAAGGATGCTAAGCATGATGCTAGCAATGCTAATAGCAATGCACAAGCAATGCTTAATTATGCCATTAACAATAACAATAACATATATAATAAAAAAACTAATACTATCGTATTAGCAAAAAAAGAAATTGGTTCTGAAAATTTAGAAACAATCGATTTGGTTCAAGAGCCAACGGAGGTTCATGATTGCGAAAGCCAATCAGATCAAATCGAAGCCGCATCAGAAAACCAACCATCCCTTCACGAGCAAGAGAACGTTCCCCAAAAAGCTAAACGGGTTAGAAATGACCGGGGCTGTCGTATCCCTGATGATTTCGAACCCGATTACGCTTTTGCCATTGCAGAGGGTTTGCCTCCAGAGCGTGTGAAAGTCGAAATCGCAAAGTTTCGAGATTTTTGGAAAGCTAGAGCAGGCAAGGATGCACGCAAAACGGATTGGAAAGCAACATGGCGAAACTGGGTGCGAAAAGCTATCGAGAATTTAGAGAAAGGAAAAAACTATGGAAATCACTCTCAAAGGCAAAAAAGCGTTGGTGAACGCATCTCAGACAGCATCCTTGATATCGGGTCTCGAGGTTACTTTGAAACACATTCACGAGAGGATAGCCCCGGAGTTTCCTTTGGTTTTGAAGAGTGGCAGTGCATTGACACAACAGCAGGAAACGATTGCCTTAGATGCTTGTGATCAACTTCACGAGTTATTTTCAGTGAAAGCGAGCAAAGAGGATATAGCCAAGGCAATTCGGATGCTTTCGTGTGGTTTGAAAATTTCGCAACAGGCAGATCATGAAGGTATGGCACTGACCTATGGAATGGTTTTGGAAAGTGTTTCTGCGTGGTCACTGATGAAAACGGTAAAACGGATTTTGTGTGATGAGGTAGAAGGCTTATCGGATACGTTTTTTCCAAGCACTCGTGAGTTAGTAAGATTATGTCGTGATTTGGAAAATAGTCTTTTGACGAAAGCCAATCTTGTACGCAAGGCTGTTTTGAACACCCGTGAAAAAAGGTTGAAAGACAAGGCAATGAGAGAGAATTCAAGACCACTCACGTTGGTTGAAAAGCAAAAGCTTGAAGGGATTTTAAACGGGATTGGGGGAACAGTGAAAAACATGGAAGGTTAGCAAAATAGTGAAAAGTGCTGACTATTTTGAGATTAGATATGCATTTAAATCGACAAAAAGGTACCGTAGAGAGCGATTTAAAGATTTTACGATGAAATTCCATATTTGAAATATAAACAACGCTGTACGGTCAAATTTAAAGCAAATAGACCCATAGGTAAAATTAAGGTTTTAAACATGCGAATTTTACAACACCTGTTTTTAACACAACGTAAACAGCCAATGCAAAAAAAGTTTATCGCAACAGCTGTTGGTTATGTCCCTTGGGGGGATGGAGCAGCAGAGTATTTTTACAACCTCTACGAATATGAAGATGGCACAAGAGAGTGTGAAAAGTTTGATGGCGGACAGTATTACGATACACCTAAGAATGCGGATTTTAGTACCAAAGCGCAAGTAAAAGCGTGGGTTTACGGTGGTAATGTTCCGAAAAGCGTTCTGAATATTGAACCTCTCATAGATGAAATCAACAAAGAAATCAAAAAATTATCAGAAGCCACTTGACAATATGGCAACAATATGAATAATCGAATCAGGTGCCTAGAAAACACCTTAGATGCATAGCGGATAGATTGCCGACACAATTTTTCTTCCGCACATTAAAGGCTTTGACTCATTATATGCTACATGCGTATAATAGATTTGTCGGGTGTAGTTGCGCTATAAAATACCCTTTATGGGAAAAGCGTGACGACGGACTATGCACCGTGTTTTCTAGCTCCCGGCACTCTTCTTGGAGTGTCATTACTTTTAGGATTTTTCAAAAAATAATTGACAGTTTCTGTGAACAGCTATAGTCTGGTTGACAGGCTTAAAACACCTCGTAACTAATCGGTTCAACTGTATCCCGAAAGATCTGTTGCCCATCATAAGAAATTTCGTCCAGGGTCTTCGTGTGTATGTCCAAGGGTAACCTAAAGATACGAAGGGCTGTATTAGTTCGGTTGTTTTAGCCCTGGATACTTTAACTTATAAAACAAAGGACTAATAAGATGAACACTCTAATTAAAATATCAGAACAAGCTGTTGGACAAGAAATTATTCAAACCGTTAATGCGCGTGAATTACATGTGTTTTTGGAAGTAAAACGAGACTTTTCCAATTGGATTAAAGACCGTATTAACAAATACAGCTTTCTCAAAAATCAGGATTATATAGTTTTCGCCAAAATTGGCGAAAACCTCCAAGGCGGTCGTCCAAGTACAGAATACCACCTCACTTTAGATATGGCAAAAGAGCTTTCCATGGTTGAACGTAATGAGAAAGGACGTCAAGCACGCCGTTATTTTATTGAATGTGAGAAAAAACTGAGAAGCCAATCTGTTGATTATGAAGATAAACGTTTTGACTTACCAAGTTATTGGGAAGGTATGAATGCTGGTGAAAAAGTTTTGTATCTTCTAGGTCCTATACATGTCCGTCTTCTTGATGCTTTCAGAGTGGACGAAGAAAACAGAAAATATAAAGCTCTCATTAAAGAAGCAAAACAGGTCCTAGCAAAATCTGTTACGAAAGCCGCTTAGTTTAAAAACGTAACTCCCCTTTCTTCTCGTCTTTTATGGCGAGGAGAAAATGAGTTTATCGCATTGAACGAAGCATAGCGTCACGTAAAATGGCGTTAATCCGCGTTTGATATCCTTTCCCTTGACTTTTAAGCCATGCTAGAACGTCTGAATCCACACGTACTGTTGTGACAGTTTTGGTTGGTTTATAGAATGGATTGCGAACGGCGTTTTTCCAGAATGCATCATCTAGTGACGGAATATCACTATAATCAATTGCACTATCCGGCATTACAGCCAGTTTATCAATTTCAACTTTCTGTTCATCTGTCAAAGGTGATAAGTTACTTACATCAATTTCATAACAAACTTTCTTCTTCATAATGTTTTCTCTCTTTCAAATTGGCTCGTCGCGCTGAAATAATACGGATTACCTCTACGCCATCTTTATCATCATGGACAGTATGCGCTACGAGCAGCAGTAAAAAGCCATCTACAAGCCCCAAAGTTTGCCAACGATATTCTCCGTTTTCAATACGGTCTTGTTTAACCATGGCGAACGGGTCTGCGAAAACACGAGCAGCAATTTCAAAACTTACACGGTGCTTTCTAAGATTACTTTTTGCTTTAGTTTCATCCCATTCAAATCTTATTTTCATATCTTATGTTAATACATTTATGTATGTATATCAAGAGTTTTAAATGAACACTGAACTATCTATATTTTTTGCACATTAAATATAATCTAACACTTTAAAAAACTGTTATTAATTAACTGAAAAAATTGAAAAAATATGCAAATCATGCTAAGATTTTGTATGTATTAAAATACAAATTTAAGGTAACTAAAAACATGCTCAATAAAGTGACGTTAATCGGGCGCCTTGGTGCTAATCCCGAAAGCAAAACAATGACTTCTGGTGGTGAGGTGGTCAATTTTCGTATGGCAACTTCTGAGAGCTACACAGATAAAAAGACTAATCAAAAAATAGAGAAAACTGAATGGCATTCCGTGGTGATTTTTAATCCACATTTAGCAAAAATTGCACTTCAGTATCTCAACAAAGGTTCAAAGGTTTATGTAGAGGGCAAATTACAAACACGCAAATGGAAAGATAAAAACGGTGGTGAACATCTTGCAACAGAGATTGTCTTACCACAATTCAAAGGTGAATTATATTTACTTGATGCCAAGAAAGATCAATCGGCATCCCCTTCATCTATCACTGCCCAAAATTATTCTGTTGCTTCAGGGGCTGCTGATCATAGAGCACCTGTCAATGATGCTATTCCATTCTGATTGAAAAAATATGACAAAAAGAAAAAAACGTGCAAAACGTGGACGACCACGGATTAATGGATGTGTGAGAGAACCAAATGGTCGTATCTCAAGAGCAAAAACACCACGTGAACCTGTTGATCAATTGGCAATAAAAATGCGTGCTAAACGCTTTGGTTTGACCATAGAAGATGCCAAAAATCCGCTCTCCGGTAGTTATATCGGACGACTTTATTTGCAAGGCGAACTCAATCAAGACCAATATGATGCTGCACAAAAATACCTTGAAGTGAGAAATGATTATCTATGTGCAAAAGCCTTCCCTAGTGCTATTTATGACAAAATGCCCTCATCTTCTGATGAGACGGCAAGAGAAAAGTGGGTTGAATTTGCAACAGAACAGTTTGTTAATACGCAAGAGGTAATAAGAGATGCTCAATGCCTTTATAGACAGTATAATCTTTTTGCCTCACTACAATATCTTGTTGTAGAAGATCAATATCTATCACATCTTGTGCCTTCATTGCGTATTGCTCTAAATGCTCTCCAGAAGTATTTTGACCTGTTAAAGTCCAAAAAAGAAAAGGTAAGCGTTTTACGTGTAAACGATTTTTTGAGACGGGACATTGCATCATTTGTCTGTAAAAGTAGCATATTTAGATAAAAAAAATAAAAAAACACAAAATCATGATTTTTTCTGTTGACATGATGTGAAAAGTCGTATTTAATGACATCGCTGTACTAGTTGAATTGTGTCTAAAATTCAAAAATATCCCCTAAAATTTAGTAAAATATCAAGCCTTTAATATGGCTCAAAAGCCCTGTTTTCTGGGCAATTCCGGCTAATCCATTTTTCAAATAACAAAAATCATTAATTGACAGGTGATGTCATTAATTATGACTCAAAAGGAGTGACTATGAAAGCTGTCATCACTAAGCCAATGTGTGTGGTTGGCGACAATAAAAGAACTATTCGTTTTGAACCATCGACAGAAAATACTC